>PWQF01000041.1 GCA_003556865.1 Elusimicrobiota bacterium
TATTCTATGGTTTTTCTTATACCGTCATCAAGCGAAACCTGGGGTTCCCAGTTCAATTTTTCCTTCGCCAGGGAAATATCCGGCTGTCTGATCTTAGGGTCATTTTCCGGGAGATCATTATATAGTATACCGCTTTGTGAACCGCTTATTCGGATTATTTTTTTAGCAATTTCTTTTACTGTGGTTTCACTTGGATTCCCTATGTTTACCGGGAGACAATACGAATTTTTCATCAGTCTATACACCCCTTTCACGGCATCTGATATATAGCAGAAACTGCGTGTCTGGCTGCCGTCCCCGAAAACGGTAACTGGTTCTCCTCTTACGGCCTGGCATATAAAAGCAGGCACGGCCCTGCCGTCCCCGGCTCTCATCCGGGGACCGTATACATTAAAAAACCTGGCTATTCTTATATCAATCCCGTGAGAACGGTGATAAGCCATAGCCAGGGCCTCGGAAAACCTTTTGGACTCGTCATATACCCCCCTGGGCCCCACTGTATTTACGTGACCCCAGTAACTCTCTTTCTGGGGGTGCTCCCGGGGATCCCCGTAAACCTCAGAGGAAGAAGCCAGCAGATAGCCGGCTTTTTTTTCTTTAGCCAGGCCGAGGGTGTTATGGGTTCCCAGGGAGCCCACTTTAAGGGTCTTTATGGGAAATTTAAGATAGTCAAGGGGTGAAGCCGGAGAGGCAAAATGAAAAACCCATTCAAGGGGTCCTTTTATATTAATATACCTGGTTACATCGTGATTAATAAAAGAAAAATTTTTATTGGCCTTCAGGTATTTTATATTGCGCGCGGTTCCGGTTAACAGGTTATCCATACCGATGACCTGATGACCTTTCTTAAGTAAAAGCTGGCTAAGGTGAGAACCAAGGAAACCGGCAGAGCCGGTTACAAGTATTCTCAACGGCCTACCCCTGTGTAGATAAAGCCAAGTCTTTTCATCTGTCCGGGATCAAAAATATTCCTGCCGTCCACTATGGAGGCGGGGCTGTTAAGAGAGTCTTTTATTTTTCCCAGGTCTATAGAATAATACTCTTCCCAGTCCGTAAGTATAAGCAGCAGGTCACACCCTTCTGAAGTGCGGTAGGGGTCCGGGCAGTAATTTACCGATCCGGGAAGTATTTTTTTTGCTTTTTTTACTGCAGCCGGATCGGTTGCATTTATTTCCGCTCCTTCCTCAACAAGCTGCTTTATTATATCTATTGATGGAGCGTTTCTCATATCATCGGTATCTGGCTTAAAGGCCAGGCCCAGAACCCCTATCTTTTTTCCCCTGAGGTTCCATAATATGTTTCTGCATTTTTCAACCATAAGTTTTTTCTGGATCTCATTTATCTTTTCCACCTCCCTGAGAAGGTTGAACTTGTATCCCAGCTTTTTGGAAATATCTATGAATGCTGAGAGGTCCTTGGGAAAACAGCTGCCTCCGAATCCGGCTCCCGGCTCCAGGAAGTGACTTCCTATCCTCCGGTCAAGCCCCATCCCCCTGGCAACCTGCTTAACATCGGCCTCTGTTTTTTCGCATATGTTTGCAATGGCGTTTATATATGATATTTTCAGGGCCAGGAAGGAATTAGAGGCATGTTTTATAAGTTCGGAACTTTCGATGTTTGTGACCAGTATCTCTGTCTTATCTTTAATGGGAGCATACAGCTCAAGCATTTTTTCTCTTGCCCTGCTGCTTTCAACACCTATCACCACCCGGTCGGGATTGAGAAAATCATCCACAGCTTTTCCCTCCCTAAGAAACTCCGGATTAGAAGCCACATCGTATTCAGCGCCTTCGGGAGCATACCTTTCAACTGTCTTCTTTATCCATTTTCCGGTCTCAACCGGAACGGTGCTTTTTGAAACAACTATCCGGTACCCGGGCAGGGTGCGGGCAATTTCCATGGAGACTGCTTCCACATAGCAAAGATCGGCGGAACCGTCAGGCAGCGGCGGTGTATTTACAGCCACAAAAATTATTTCTGTTTCCTCAACGGCCCTATTTAAGTCAGTTGAAAATGAAAGGCGGCCGGCTGAGGTGTTCTTTTCCACTATTTCCTTTAAACCCGGCTCATATATGGGTATCCCGCCTTCATTTAAGATTCTTATTTTTTCTTCATCGTTATCTATGCATATAACACGGTGCCCCATATGGGCAAAACAGGCTCCGGATACCAGGCCTACATAACCCGTACCTACTATTGATATTTTCATTTGCTCATTCCTTTATAATCGTCCTGCTCTTCTTTTTTATCCGGGGGGTAAAATGCCCCTACTTTCATAGATACCCCTCCACGGGGAGTAAAGGCAGCATCCACCCTCATCCATTCCGGGCGGCAGGCCTTTACAAGGTCATCCAGTATTAGGTTCACTATCTTTTCTCCGAAACCTTTATAATTCCTGTAAGAAAAAAGATAGAGTTTAAGAGATTTGCTTTCTATGCATTTTCCTTCCGGGCTGTAAGAGATTTTTACAGAAGCAAAATCAGGCTGTTCAGTAACCGGGCAGAGGGAGGTAAACTCATCCGTGGAAAACTGAACCCTGTAATTTGAAGAGGGAGAGGGGTTATCAAATACCTCTATCCGGGCCCGGGTGGGATCTGAGGGATATTCTGAATGACCTCTACTAAGTATGGACAGTTCTTCTTTTTCTTTACTCATTTTTTTCTCCTGAAAATTTTTTAACGGCCTCTTTCCTTATCCTGCAGCTGTCGCATAGTCCGCAGGGCCCACCATCCGGCAGGGGCCGGTAGCAGGAGGTTGTAATGCTTAGGTCCAGGCCCAGCCTATTGCCTTCACTTACTATTTCTTTTTTTTTCAGAAACAGAAGTGGCGCTTTTATTTTAACCCGGGTTTCATCTTTTGTTCCCAGTCCGGCAGTCTTCTCAAAGGACTTGAGAAATTCTTTTCTGCAGTCCGGATACCCGCTGTAATCTCTTACATTTGCCCCTATAAACAAAGCCTCCGCCCCCAGTACTTCAGCCCAGGATAAGGCTACAGAAAGGAATATAAGGTTGCGGGCGGGAACATAGGTAACGGGTATCCCGGATCCTTCCCGGAGAGGGACATCAATACTGCTGTCGGTTAAGGCCGAACCTCCTATCTGTCCCAGATCCAGATTAAAAAGTTTATGTCCGCAGGCCCCCAAAGTATCTGAAACCCTGCGGGCCGCCTTAATTTCCTGACGGTTTTTCTGGCCGTAATCAAAAGTAATGGTAAATATCCGGTAACCCTCTTCCACTGCCAGGGCGGCGCATACCGCTGAATCAAGCCCCCCGCTTAAAAGAATTACTCCTTTTTTCACCTTATTCCGAAAACCCTGTGTATATTTAACTGAACCCTTGCCCCGGGGCAGTCTCTGCTGACCCAGCCGGAAAGCTTTAAAAAATCAACTTTTTCTTCAACGGGAGAGAAGAGTATTTCACCGGCCCGGGGGCGGTATTTTTTAATTACCTTTAAAGCCTCATTAAAATCATTTCTGCAGGCGACAACAAACTTAAGTTCGTCTTTTTCTGTCAGCCGGGCGAAATTTTCCTCCAGCATCTTTTCTCTCTCTCCGGAAGAGGGGGGTTTGCAGTCCATTATCACCCTGGCCGGAGATGGAACAGCAGAAATATCCAGGGAACCGTTTGTCTCAATAAGAACCTCTATCTTATCCTCAAGCAGGCGGCAAATTAGAAGATCCAGCCCCTCCTGAAGAAGGGGCTCCCCCCCGGTTATCAGGACAAGAGGTATATTAAAACCCAGAACCTTTTTTACAATTTCGCTGATGCTGCGTCTCTCACCCCCGGACAAGGCCCCGGGAGTATCGCACCAGCGGCAGTTTAAATTACAACCGGCCAGCCGTATAAAAACCGCAGGACGGCCTACAAAAGAGCTTTCCCCCTGTATTGAGGAAAATATTTCAAAAATACTCAGCTTTATAACTGCTTCACTCTTTTCTGTAGACTGCAATGTAGTCATCCGTCTCTGAAACAGCTATCTCTTTCACGGGGACACCCCGGTCAGATATCTTTTCGTATATATATCTTGCCACGTTTTCCGAAGTGGGGTTCAGTTCTTTAAAATAATCCAGGGAGTTTATATTAACATGGTCCAGCTCCTCTACCACTTCCCCGGCTATTTTTTTCAGTTCCCTGAAATCCATTGCTATACCGTTATCAAGCCTGCTGAAAGCAGCACTCACCTTGACCTTCCAGTTATGGCCGTGAACATTTTCGCAGTTGCCCCTGTAGTTCCTTAAATTATGTGCGGCAGAAAATGATGTTTTAACCTTTATTTCATACATAAAATTTTTCCTTATTCTTCTGATATCCTGTTTTATGATTTTTTCTTTACGTGAATTACTATGTTAATAAATTTTCGCTGGTTTTTCTACTTCCCCTCCAGGGATTGTTAATTAAAATTTAAAGCCCGCTGCCTGAAGAGGCAAAATATTATACCTTTAACCTGCCATTAAATATGAAAAAGAGACCGGATATATATAAAATAGCATATTAAGAGAATAAGCCCCTTTATTCTGCTCATACTTCTCTTTTTAAATATCATTAAAAAAAGGATAGATGAAAATAATATCAGAGCCGGTGCGTAAAAAAAGATCTCCTTATCATAAATTTTTGTAGGACTGATAAGAGCCGCGCCGCCGGCTACAAGAAAGATATTAAATATATTGGAGCCTATTATGGTACCCAGGCCTATTCCGGTAGATTTTCTAAAAGCTCCCGTTAAAAGAACAGCAATTTCCGGCACGGAGGTACCCAGGGCTATTGCACTTAAGCCAATTGCTGAAGGTGAAATTCCCCAGGCCGAGGCAAGCTCCCGGGCCCCTCTTACCGTAAGTTCTCCCCCGCCTATAATTAAAATAACCCCCACAAAGAAGAAGATAAACGGCCACTTTAAGCTTATCTTATTATTTTTCGGCCGCCTGAAATTTAATTTTCCCCTTTTTAAGGCATATAGCATATAGGCAAAAAAGAAAAAAATCAGCACAGACCCCTCTGCTCTGCCTATATACTGGTTGGCGGTAAAAAGCCATAAGAGCAGGGAAGAAAAAATAAGAAGAGGCAGATCAAAACAAATAATTTCCCGGTTAACGCTAAAGGGGTATACTAACGCCCCCATCCCCAGGGCCAGTCCAAGGTTAGCTATATTTGAGCCGGCGGCGTTTCCCAGGGCCATATCCCCCCTGCCCAAAAAAGCAGCTACCCAGGAGACACTCAATTCCGGCATGGAGGTAGCTGCAGCCCCAAGGGTCAGGCCTATTAACATAGGAGAAACACCTAACCTCCGGGCTGAAATCCGGCCGCCCTTAACAAACGCCTCGGCCCCGATCCACAAAACAGCCAGGCCCAAGAGAAAATTAAGAAGGTGGCTGACATGATAAGAGAGATTAAAGCTTACCGGCTGCATAAAAGCTATTTTTTATTTTCATAAGATATACCTGAAATTTAATTCCCGGCAAATCTTATACTCCGAATTATCTTTGTTAACATTACCAATTTTAAATTCTGCCCGGAAAGAACGGGTGGCATTTAATCTCTTCTAAGTATGGATGGATTTGAGCCCTTAAAATTTTTATAGCAGCTATAATTTTCACTAATATCAACCTTCCCATTCCGGCGGCCTTATTTTTGAAAAACCGAACCGATATTTAAGGAACCCGCATATGCGGCGGGAGGCTTCTCCCTCCCCGTAGGGATTGGATAAGCGGGATAACCTGGAATATAAGTTCCTGTCTTCAAGCAGTTTTTCTGCTTCCCTAACTATTTTTTCAGTATGAACTCCGGCCAGGCGTACGGGACCCCGGCTCAAACCTTCAGGCCTTTCGGTCACTTTTCTAAGGACCAGGACA
>PWQF01000219.1 GCA_003556865.1 Elusimicrobiota bacterium
CTGTATGAGGGATTTGGCAAAACTGGGAAAGGTCCTGGGTCCCAGGGGGCTGATGCCCTCTCCTAAATCAAATACAGTTGTAAAAGATGTTAGCGCTGCGGTTAAAAGGGCTAAGAAAGGTCAAATGGAGTTCCGGATGGATAAGACCGGTGTGGTTCACGGTTTAATAGGGAAAATATCTTTTGATACCCGCAAACTTATAGATAATTTTAATGCCTACATAGAGGAGTTAAAAAGGAACCGGCCCGCGACCGCAAAAGGAAAATATTTAAGAAAAATAACTGTTTCCACAACAATGGGCCCGGGCCTGGAAGTAATCCTTTAACAGCTTTTATTTTATTTGACAAAGTAAAAAAAAAAGATATCATAAAAAAGATATCTTTCCGGATTAGAGGTGTTTTATACCGGCGGCAGACAGGGTGGTTTCTCTGCCCTCTATTTTATGAGGTGGTTCCGCCGGGCTTTTTTTGAATATAAGTAAAGAATATGAAACTAAAAGAAAAAAAACAGTTTGTAGATGAATTTAAAGAAGAAATACTTTCTTGTCCAGCTGTAGTGCTGGCAAATTATGAGGGGGTTGATGCCAATACTTCCAACATCCTGAGAAAAGAACTTAAAAATGCCGGCTGTATGCTGAAAGTAGTTAAAAACCGGCTGGCTTTAAGGGCTTTTGAGGGGGCGGACAAGGAAAAGTACAGCGGCATGGCCTGCCACTTAAAGGGTCCGGTCGCCGTGATATTAGGCGGGGAAGATCCAACTGCCGGACTTAAGGTTTTCAAGGAATTCGGCAAGGAAAATGAGAGTATGTTTTTTAAGGCCGGGATAATAGGGGATAATGTTTTTGAGAGTGAAAAACTTGTCAGGCTGGCTGAACTCCCTTCCCGGGATGTTCTTATTGCCCAGGTGGTAAACGTTTTTAATTCTCCCCTTCAGGGTTTTCACAGCGCCCTTAGCGGGATCATAAAAAAGCTTCTATATGCCTTAAATGACCTTAAAGATAAGATGCCGGAAAAAGAAAAAGAGGCAGCCGGCGGAGAAGACGAAAAGAAAAAAGAGCCTGCGGATGAAGCATCTGAAGAAGTGAAGGAGTCATCTTCGGCAGCGGCTGAAAAAGATGATGGTGCCGAAGAGGCGACATCTGAGAAAGCTGAAAAGTTAAAAGAGGATATGGATAAGGGGGAAGAGGAAAAGGGCGGGGAAAAAGAAAAACAGGGAAAGCCTGCCGGAGAGCAGAAACAGAAAAATGGCTCAAAGGCAGGGAATGACGATAAAGAGGAAGAGCCGGCAGATGCAGGTAGTGAGGAGAGCGGACCGGCGTCTGAGAAAAAGGAGGAGTAAGCGGCAATGGCAAAGAAAGCTAATAAGGTTGATACAATTTTAAAAGAGGTGGAAGAACTTACGGTAATAGAACTTTCGGAACTTGTTTCTGCTATGGAAGAGAAATTCGGTGTTTCCGCGCAGGCACCTGTAGCCCAGTTTGCGGGCGGAGCCATTCCCGGAGCGGGAGCCGAGGAGGAGAAGACTGAATTTAATGTGGTTCTTCAGGCAGCGGGCGACAAGAAAATACAGGTCATAAAGGCAGTAAGGGAGATAACGGGCCTGGGACTTAAAGAGGCCAAGGCGCTTGTGGACGAAGCTCCCAAGCCGGTTCAGGAAGCCGTTGATAAGGAAACTGCTGAAAAGACAAAAGAAAAACTTGAGGAAATTGGAGCAACAGTCGAAGTTGACTAATGCTTTTACCTGATATACCGGAAAAAGTAAAAGATTTTTCTACCAACCGGGTACCTCTGAAAACCCCGGACCTTATACAGGTTCAGCAAAAATCTTTTGATAAGTTCCTTCAGAATACGGGCAAGGCTGAGAAAGAGCTCCTCGGCCTTCACGCTGTATTTGCGGATATATTCCCTATTGAAAGCATAGACGGAAGCATGAAGCTTAACTATATGGGGTACAAGGTGGAGGATCCGGTATACAGCATAAATGATTCCGAAAAGAAAGATGTTACCCATTCTCATCCCATAAGGGTGAAATTTTCTCTTGAAGTAAAAATGGAGGGGCGCAAAAAACCGGATATAAGGGAAGAGGAGCTCTATCTTTTTGACCTTCCCCGTATGACTCCCACGGGAACATTCATAATAAACGGGGTGGAAAGGGTGATTGTAAACCAGCTTCACAGGTCTCCCGGTGTCAATTACGAAGAAGATGAAAAGAAAGGTGTTTCCAACCTGGGAAAAACTATTTATTCCGGCCGTATAATTCCTTACCGGGGCTCCTGGATTGAATTTGAATTTAACAACAGGAATGAGCTTTATACCAGGATTAACAGGAAAAGAAAGTTCCCGGTAACGGTTCTTTTCCGAGCAATGGGATGGGAAACAGACGAGGATATATTAAGGCTCTTTTACCCCGTTCGCATACTGGATATAAAGGGGGTCAGAAGCGATAAAATAGTTGGACGCATTCTGGTTTCCTCCCCTAAGGCAGCCAAAAAAACAGAAGAGTTTCTCGGACGGCCGAATCAGGTGATTACCGAGGAACTGCTTAAGAAGTGGCGAAACCTGGGGGTAAGAAAAGTTGAAATGGCTGATTTTAATCACTTTTCAGATGAAAAGACTATAAATGACCAGACAATACACCTTACCTTAACTAAGGATAACACTTCTTCCCAGAAAGATGCTATCTATGAAATATTTAAAATCCTGCGGTCTCAGCAGCATATCACTCCCGAAGCGGCTCAGGATTATTTTGACACACTTTTCTTTAAAGGCACAGCCAAGTATGATTTAACGAAGGTGGGGCGGTATAAAATAAATAAAAAACTGAAAGAAATTTTTGAGCAGTCAAATATGCCCCTTCCCTCCCTTTCTAAAAGAAACCTTACTCCTTCTGATGTTATTTGCGGGGTGAAATATATTCTCAACCTTAACAACGGTGTGGGGGGAGAAGTTGACGATATAGATCATCTTGGCAACCGGAGGGTGCGGACGGTGGGTGAGCAGCTTGAGAATCATTTGAGGCGGGGAGTGGCTCATCTTGCAAGACTGGTGAGAAGCAAGATGAATCTCCAGTCTACCGAAGACGCTACCCCCACCTCTTTAATAAACCCCGTTCCCATATCCGCGGCGGTTAACAAGTTTTTCGGGACCGGACAGCTTTCCCAGTTTCTGGCCCAGACCAATCCCCTTACCGAACTTACCCATAAGAGGCGTACTTCCGCCCTGGGACCGGGAGGCCTTGACAGGCGGCGGGCCGGATTTGAAGTCAGGGATGTACACCATACCCATTACGGAAGGATATGTCCCATAGAAACTCCCGAGGGCCAGAATATCGGACTCCGTTCCACGCTTGCCATTTACTCAAGGGTTAACGAGTACGGATTAATAGAAACACCTTTTAAGAAAGTTAAAAATGGAAAAGTAACAGATAAAATAGAGTTTATTACTGCCGATATTGAGGATGAATGCGTGGCCGTCCCGGCAACTGTAGCCGATAAGGACGGTAATTTACCTGATGGCCTGATAACCGCAAGGCAGCGCGGCAATTTCCCGCTTGTATCAAAAGACCAGGTTGATTATATAGATATATCCCCCCAGCAGATGGTAGGAGCCGCTGCAGGCCTCGTGCCTTTTCTGGAGCATAACGATGCCAACAGGGCTCTTATGGGATCCAATATGCAGAGGCAGGCCCTGCCCCTGTCAATAACCGAGCCTCCCCTTATATCCACAGGGATGGAGGCGGTTGTAGCCCGCAATAGCGGGGTTGTAGTTACTGCTGAAAGAAGCGGTGAGGTTATATATGTGGATGCCGAAAAAATAGTTATAAACCATAAGAGCAGCGCAAAAAAAATAAACCTGGAGGACCTTGATATATATGAACTTAAGAAATTTCACCGGAGCAACCAGGATACAAACTACAACCAGAACCCCATAGTTTCAGTTGGCGATAAAGTTAAAAAAGATGATATAATAGCCGACGGGCCGGCTACCGCGAAGGGCAATCTCTCGCTGGGCCGCAACCTGGTTGTGGCCTTTATGCCCTGGGAAGGGTATAATTTTGAAGATGCGGTTCTTGTTTCTGACAGGCTCTTTAAAGAAGATATGTTCACCACACTGCACATATTTAAGGAAGAGGTTGAGGCCCGGGATTTAAAAATAGGCAAGGAAGAGATTACCAGGGATATACCTAACGTGGGTGAAAGGCGCCTCAGGGACCTTGATGAGAACGGTATTATCCGGGTGGGGGCTTATGTCAGGCCCGGAGATATTCTTGTTGGCAAAGTTACCCCGAAAGGGAAGACACGCTATACCCCTGAAGTAAGGCTTCTTAAAACAATTTTCGGTAAAAAGGCTGAAGATGTAAAGGATACATCCCTTAAGGTCCCGCCCGGTATGGAAGGAAAAGTTTTAAGGGTAGAGGTTTCAGACCGTAAAGACAGCCTTACCAAGAAAAGAAAAAATAAAATACTTAATGAGATAAATGAAAAATACGAAGCCAGGATCGAGGAGCTTAGAAGCAGGAGCAGTTCACGGACCCAGAAGTTAAGGGTCAGATTCGAGAAAGGCGAAATTAAGAAGAAGGAGTATGAGTCCTTTAAGGAAAAAAACCGGGTTTTAAGACAGCTGGAAGAGGAGGGGCTTGAAAAACGCAAACAGGCTGAAATAGAAGATATTGACAAGGGAGATGAACTTCAGGTAATGGTCTCCAAAAAAGTTAAAGTCTATATTGCTTCCAGAAGAAAAGTGGCGGCAGGGGATAAAGTTGCGGGGCGGCACGGTAATAAAGGCGTGATTTCCAGGATACTTCCCCGGGAGGATATGCCCTTTACCAGTGACGGGGAACCTGTTGATGTCCTTCTTAATCCTTTGGGAGTTCCTTCAAGGATGAATGTGGGCCAGATACTGGAAGCCCATCTGGGGCTTGCCGCGTTAAAGTCAGGTGTCAGGATGATAACCCCGGTCTTTGACGGCGCCGAGGAAAAAGATATTAAAGAGTATTTAGAAAAGAGCGGCTTATCCACTTCCGGGCGTTCGCGTCTGTATGACGGCCGGACCGGGGAGATACTGGGGGATAACATAACCGTGGGTGTTATGTATATGATGAAACTGGAGCATATGGCCGAGGATAAGGCCCATGCCCGCTCCACCGGCCCTTATTCTCTTATTACCCGGCAGCCCCTGGGGGGTAAGGCAATGCTGGGGGGACAGCGTTTCGGGGAAATGGAGGTGTGGGCTATGGAAGGTTACGGAGCCGCCTATACCCTGCAGGAGCTTCTTACCTATAAGAGCGATGACATAAAGGCCCGGGCGGAGATGCATGAGGCTATAATTAAGAATGAGGAGATAAAAGAGCCAACCGTGCCTGAATCATTTAGGGTTTTGGTTAAGGAACTGCAGTCTCTGGGAATGAAAACAATTCTTGAGAAACATAAGAAATAGGTGAGGGGAAATTATCTTAACTTATTATGAATGAAGATTTAAACTATAAAAATTTTAATGCAATAAGGCTTATGCTGGCAGCGCCGGAGGATATACATAACTGGTCTTACGGCGAAGTAAAAAAGGCGGAGACCATTAACTACCGTACTTTCCGGGCTGAAAGGGACGGTCTTTTCTGTGAGCGGATTTTCGGTCCCCTGAAAGATTTTGAGTGCAACTGCGGACGTTATAAGTACCCCCGCCATGAAGGGGTTGTCTGTGAAAGATGCGGGGTTGAAGTAACCAAAAAAGAAGTCCGCCGGGAAAGGATGGGACATATTGAACTGGCGACTCCCGTGGCCCATATATGGTATATAAGAAACCCCCCTTCCCGGATAGGAATGCTGCTTAACC
>PWQF01000057.1 GCA_003556865.1 Elusimicrobiota bacterium
ACGGCACTGTGGAGCGTGTCGGGATAGAGCTGGACATATCTTCCGGCCGCCTGTCACATATCTCTTCCGATGAGCTGCCTGAGCATAAGGTGATGTATGAGGAGCCTAAAGAGCTACTGGCGCATCTGGATTATGAGGGTATTGATATACAGTTTACGGAAAAGGGAAGCATCAGCCTGGATAGCCTCTTGAAGTGGGCCCTTGGGGCCTTAGGGGTACGCGCGGCAGGTACGCTCCTTCTTTCAGGCGCCTTTACCGGTCTGGATTCTCTTTTTACATACGGCGCAGCAGCTCTCCCCGGGTTTTTCCTTTATTCCTTTCTTAACAGCCGGCATATATATTCTGCCCGGACAGCGGATATCGCGCCGGTAAGTGAAAGGGGTGAAGGATCTTTATTTTCTGAAGAAGTCTTATCTGCCCTGCTTTCTTCCGATAGTGACCCGCTTCTTTCTCCTGAAATAAAATTAAGAAAAAGAGCTGATATCTCTCCCTCTTCCTTAAGCTACTATAATTATAATATTTTTGATCTCGCTCACGACTATTCTAAACCCGGCAGATTTCCCGGGGAAACTGAGTATTATATGCCCGGCCGTGAAAGAGGGTTATATGATTATCAAAAAAAGATAAGCCCCGCTGCTATCTCCACCAGACCTGACCTGGGGGAAGTTATAAATAAGATGAAGGAATCCGGGCTTGAAGAATCAGATATTTACAGGGCGCTTGAGATTATTCTGCGGGAACTTTCTTTTGATTCCTCCTTGAAGGCAGATGAAGAAACTGTAGAAAAGATTTTAAAGGAAAACGAAATAACTCTTTCAGAAAAGCAGAAAAAAGAAATCTCTTTTATAATTACCCTTACCAAAGAAACCCATCCCCTGGTCGATACTTTAAGAGAAGAGCTGGATAAAGGCAAAATCCTGGTGGGATCCCGGCTTCATTTAATTGTGGACCTGCTGATAAGAGAACTTGAGAAGAACCCTTTCCAGGAAGTTACGGTTGAGTACATAGAAGAATTTCTTAAACAAAATAACCTGGCCTTATCGGCTGCAAACAGAATATATTTTTACCGGGAGCTTCTCGGGCTGGAGCTTAAAGAAGAATTATGGGAGTTTGACCTTAATAAGATAGGAGCGGTTAATGATATCGCGCGGGAGCTGGATAAGGCCTACAGCCAAATTACAAAAAAAGATTTTAAGGATATGGGCTTTGAAAATATCCTCCGAGTGGCGGGGCTGAGGGCGCTGCCGGGAATGGATAAGCCTTTTTCTGAACTAAATCCGGAAAATGATTTTTACCGCTGGCTGAAGGATAGGGGGGATGAAGAACTCTTTAACCGGCTTATGGAAATTAAAAAGCCTCTTAACAGCATAACCGCAAGAGACCTTAAGGATTATAATTTTAAAAGGATTCTTGTGGAATATGTAAATGAAATGAAACTTCTGGATTCCGTGGAAGAATACGGGCTCAAAGCTTTAACCGATATGGCCAGGGAGCATAACCGCAAAACCAACCTGGAACCTTTATTGCCGGCCATTATGGATTCAGACTCAAATCTTTATCCTAAATATGATGGCCTGGCTCCAATATTTTTTGAGGAAGGCCGTTTAAGGCGGGAATGGATTGAAGATAAACAGAGCCGCACCCAGATTTTTTCTCTTTTATCTGACCTGCTCAGGGGAAATTATGCTCCCCTGGGCCGTGCAGTACTTAAAGAGGGGGAGATAATTGACCTTATAACGGAAAAAGAAAAATCAGCTTCAATCTTTACAGAGACTTCACTTTTTTTCCTTTTATCTGTCCATCCTTCAATATGGGAGGATATTTTCCGCCATCCCGGTTTTTTAAATTCTCTTAAATCTAAATCTGAAGCTAACCAATTTTATTCTTTTGTATGCGGAAACCATTACGGCATGAGCAATCCCCTCCTTTCCCTTATGGCCTCTATGCCTGAAAAAGGAATTGAAATTTTCCGTCAAATTGATTTTAACCGTATTTTCATTGATAAAGACCAGGCTTATGCAGATTCAATAATTACTCTTGCCGGGGAACTGCTTCAAAATCATAAGCTTTTTAAGGCAGGAAAAATTCCTGCGGAAGTAATAAATATTTTTTCTGATTTCGGTTTTACGGACGAAAATGGCACCCTTCTTTTAGATAAGATACTTAATCACCCTGATGAAACCCAGATTTTCTCTGTTATGCTCAGTTTTGCCGGAGCCGAAGCCGCTTTAGCTTTATTTCTTCATCAAAATGATATTTTTATAGATTCGGCAGGAGAGGAAGAAAAAATAAATTCTCTTTATATGCTTTCAAAATCAATACCTTATGCGGCCGGAGCCGATATTGAAAAAGGGCAGGCGGTTATACTGGACTCTAATTTTCCCCTGGAAAAGCTTAAAGAAGAGGAACTTGTAAGGCTTAAAGAACAACTGTTTAGCCTGGGGACCTGGCAGATATATTCTAACCTGCTTCAATTTGATAATATAAGAGAGAAGCTCTTGAGGATGGTTAACTATATTTCTTCCGAGGAAAAATATTCTGATTTTATACAGGACTTTTTTAAGAATTTCTCTAATTTTCTTCAGGCATCTATGGTACTTAATCAGTTTTATGAAAAGGACCCCCTGCTGGTTGAGGCCATTCTCAGCTCTCCTGATATTTTTCTTGCTTTATCAATGCCCGGTGTAGCTGAAAACCTGGCAGTAGCCCTGCCCGGAATCTCGGAAGTGACTGAGGTGAAAGCGGATGGTGAATCAGTCCGTTTAGAGGTTGCTGAGTCAGCCCGGCAAACAGTTTCATATTTTATAACCCCTGACGGAAGCTTGAAACTAGATAAGATTCTGGAACCTTCAGACCAGGATGAGGGAAGCTTTTCCGATTTAGCTGCCCTTGAAGCTGTTTTGGGTGGTATGGTGGATATTCCTTCTCAGATGACCAATGCCCATATATTTAGCTTATTAAGCCACGTGGCTGTTTTAAATCCGGATTTTGGCGAATTTATAATAAAAGATTACAGTGACTTAAACCGGTTTTATGAGTTTTTAAATGAGAATCCCCAGCGAGAAGAGAACCTTATTAACCTCTCCCGGGTTCTTAAAATTTTTAAAACAAAAACAGAGCGGATGGATAGGGAAATTGAGAGGTTGGAGAGGAGTATAGGTTCTGAGATAAAAGATGGCGCTCAAAAGGCTTCCAGGTGGAGGGAGCTTAGGTGGTATATGTCCGGCTACAGGGATGAGTCTTTAAGTGAAGAAGAGTTAAAAAACCTGGATACTTATATACAGGAAATTACAGATGAGCTCTCTGAGTCGGGGCAGTATCTGGAATATATGCATCTGGTGGAAAAGAGAATTAAATTTGAAGAGGTACGCCTGTTTTTCTTTACCCCGGTCCGGGGGGATTTCAAGAGAAACCTAATTAAGGATTCAGGCCGCCACCAGGCAATAATAGACGGCACAAACGCTTTTTATTTTTATTCCGGATTTATGGATATATTATCTCAAAACGATGAGCTGGCATATAAACTGCTGGATATGAAAGTGCCTGCTGAAATACTGGATATGCAGGTTTACGATCAGGAGAATCATCCCCGGGGGATGACTCTTAAGGAGTGGATGGTTTATTATTCCCCGGACCCCGGCAGGGCCCAGCTGTTCAGCCATTACCTTACCTGTAATTTAGTGGATATGTATCAGAGTTCTCCGGATATATTGAAAATACTTCCCTATATAATAGAGCATATGCAGGAATTTCTTATTGTCTACGAGGTTTTTATGAAGGTTCCTATGAAAGAGGAGAGTATGCTTCACTTTTTAAAACATATGGAAGAAATTTTTGATACCAGAAAAAACCTGGAGAGGATCCAGGTCTTTGCTCCTGCAATATCTATTTTTACCGACCTGGTTGACAGGGGGGTAATAAAAGGAGAAGAAGTGACTCTGGACGGAGTTAAAGATAGTTCTATTGAACTTTTAATTAAGAGCCTCTGCAGCCGGAAAACTCCGGGGGAGTACAGAGACTGGATAAGAGAGGACCTGGTAAGCGTGCTCAGGCAGGAGGGAAATCTTTCCCCCTCTCTTTTCCTGGAAGTCTTTCTTATGAGGCTTGGATGGTCCCGGTTTAAGGAATGGCAGAATATTCTCCTTAAGGCTGCCGTAGGCCGCCAGGGTCCAAGGGCCGGCTTTTACTTATTTAAGCCCGCCCTTCTTAAAAGAGCATACAAATTTATGAGAAAGCTGGATGTGGACCGCAAGGAAAACGAAGAGCATTTTGCTCTTTCCCTGCTGGCCGCCCAGCAGATGATGCATCACAGCCCCCGCCTGGATGAGACTTTCTATCCCGGATGGCACCGGCGTCATCTTTTTTACTCAAATGCTGTGCATAAAGTTGATAACCCCTGGAATAACGCTTTCTTCAGCCCACTCTTTGATCTTCTGGGCCTTATGCCCCTGGCGTATGCTTCCGAGTTCGGGCATGCCCTGGGAAGCAGGCTGAAAAGCAGATATGCCAATTATGAGTTTCAGGACAGGATACAGGTCCTTGTGGGCAGGCTAAGTGAGTCTAAGGTGATTGAAACAGCCTGGGAGTCGGCATCTCTTGTGAGGGAGTTTGCTGAAGAAGTATTTACGGTCACTGATAATTCCGGGGAAATGGTTTACCAGGAACAGGTGCTTAAGGTTCTTAAATCCTTTATAGGCACAAAAAGAAGGTATAAGGAAATAGCTGATATTATAGAAAATAGAAAAAATCCGGCCGAAGCCTGGAACAGGCTTAAGTTTGCTGAAAAATACAGCATAGGACTTATCTTATTAAAGAGCCCGCTTGAGCCTGAAAAAGGGTCTCGCCTGTACCGGCTCAGGGAAATGAGTCTTAAGGCCAGGGAAATTGCGGTAAAAGACCTTTCTTCAAAGCTGGGGGTTATGCTTCTTTCAATTATGGGCTCCCTTTCTTTTAAAGATGTTCCTATACCAGGTCACGATAGGTTTGAAGAGGTGGAAGATGTTCATATAATGGCGGAGGTTATTTCAAGGGACGTGGCCGTTAAGCTGGTTGATCTTGCTATAAAGACAGATGTCAGCGGAGAAGCTTTTCCCTTTCTGGTTGCCAGGTTTATGGAATGGTTTCTTGAGACCCTTGTCCAGAAAGAGATAAACCAGTGGCAGCCCGCGGCCGAACTTGTGGATAGCGTTGACGAAGAAATGGTGCTTGGCTGGATTGAGGCCGGAGCGGCGGAAGGTGTAGTTTCCCGGGGCCCGGGGCCGGTTATGGGTTTCAGGTCTGTCTGGGAATTATGCAGGGATACCGGCAGAAACATATCCGCCCTTTTAGAGAATTCCCAGTGGACTTCTAAACTTCCCCTTATGGTTTACCGCCTGCCCCTGGGTATAATCAATCTCAGCGCGGCCGCCTTAAGAATTCCTTATATGACAGTAAATAGAATACGCCTTGGAATTTTAAGCGGACGTTTTAACTATTTGCTCTCTCTGCCGGCTTTTCTGTCTGCTGCCTTCGCTATATTTGGATATGAGGAAAAAGAGCTTTCTTTCAGCAACGAAGGAACTGAAAAAGAGATAGAGTCCAGGGGCTATAGCGATATAATAGAAACAATGGATAAAGAATTGAAAAATGCGGCTCCGGAGGAAAAAAAGCACCTGCTGAGGGAAATATGGCTTGATGCAGCCGGTGAAAAAGAGCTTCCCGACTGGTTAAGCCGTGTGCCGGATATTATTTACCAGATAACTGAATTATTAAAAACCATGCCGGATATAGACCGGCAGGAAAGGTTAGATATAGCCGAACAAATTTGGGCTGATATCACCCGGG
>PWQF01000050.1 GCA_003556865.1 Elusimicrobiota bacterium
ATACCCTGCTCAAATATAAACAAGCAAAACAACCGGGGCCGCACCGCTTTAATGCTGGCCGCCGCAAGCGATGCCTTTTCTGCATTAAAACTGCTTATGGAAAAGGGTGCCGATCCGGACATAAAAGATCAGGAGGGACGAGATGCACTTATGGCGGCAGCTCTTAACGACTCATTTGAATCTCTATCCTTTATGCTGCAAACTGACTCTTTTAATGTTGATTTAAAGGATAAAGAAGGAAGAAGCGCCTTTATGCTTGCCGCCCTTGAAAACAGGGAGCGCTGCGCCTCTCTCCTTATAGATTATGGCGCTGACTATATAAGTAGGGATACCGGTGGAAGAAACCTGCTTTCTGAAGCAGTGAAAAACAGCGCTGACCTTACAGTTAAGCTTCTTATCAAACTGGGTGCGGACCCTAATGAACAGGATCCCCTGGGCAATACTCCTCTCATACAGGCCGCTGAAGGAAATTGCTGTGACTGCGCCAGGGTGCTTCTTGAGATGGATGCGGATATCCGGATGAAAAATAACAAATCAATGACTGCTCTGCTTACGGCAGCCGCGCGGGGCTCTCTCCAAACCGCTTCGCTTCTTATTGAACATGGCGCGGATATAAATAAAGAAAACAAGAACGGAAGGAGTCCGTTAATGCTGGCTGCTCATTACAACCACCCTGAAATATGCTCTCTTTTAATTGAAAAGGGGGCGGAAATAAACAGGCAGAACCGAAACGGGGAGAATGCCCTTATGCTGGCCGCCGACGGAAATGCTACGGAAACTGCAAAGCTGCTTATTAAAAACAGAGCAAAGATTGATTTAAAAGACAGGCTGGAAGAGACGGCCCTTATGCGGGCCCTTAAGTCATCTTCCCTGGATACAGCTAAAATTTTACTTTCTGCGGGGGCAAATCCAAACCTGGTAACACCCCGGGGAAAAACACCACTTATAATAGCTGCCGAAAGCGGTTACCTGGAGGCTGTAAAGCTTCTTCTTGATAACTCTGCTCAGCCTAATATTAAGGGCCTTCACCTAAAAACCCCTCTGATGGCTGCCGCCGCAGCCAATGATGAAAAAATGACCGCCCTGCTGGCTGACAGGGGAGCAAAACTTAATGATACCACGGAAATGGGATGGACTCCCTTATGCTGGGCAGCGGCCAAAAATTGTCCCGGGTCGGCAGAAGAACTTATAAAAAGAAAGGCTGACATTAACATAAGAACAAAAGAAGATAAAACCGCTCTTTTTCTGGCTGCGGAAAGAAACTCCGCGGAAATAATTAAAATACTTATCGATGCGGGAGCTGATATCAACGGAGGCATATACCGCTCCGGACAAACCCCTCTTATGGCTGCCGCTGAAAAAAACCATATATTGACCTTAAAAACCCTGATTGATAAGGGTGCAGATCTTAATTTGCAGGATAATGACGGACTTAACGCCCTTATGTATGCCTCCCTGAAAAATGCCAGGGAGGCAGCTGAAGAGCTGATAATAGCCGGGGCAGACGTAAATGAACAGGATGCCGCGGGGCGCACACCCCTTATGCATGCAGCAGCAAAAAATGCGGACAATGCCGCAAGGGCTCTAATAAACAGCTCCGCCAGCCTGAACGTTAAGGATTTAAGGGGGGAAACGGCCCTGATGCATGCTGCAAAAGCAAACTCATTTGAAACCGCTAAAATCTTTTTAATTAACGGCTCTTCTTTCACCCTTAAAAATAACAAGGAGCGGGACGCACTGTATATAGCAAAAAAAAGGGGAAGTAAGGAAGTAGAAGAGCTTATTATATCCCGGGGGGCAAATCAAGATAACTTTTGATCTTCCGGGCCTTTTCTGCAGGGTTTAAAGAGAGATTAAGGCAGGATGAAACTGCCGCCGTTCTGCTTAAATGAGCAAACAGATGAGAGTTTTTCTCATTTATTCCCCCTATCGGTATTACCGGGAGGGGATAGACTTCTTTTTTTATTTTTATAAAACCCTCTATCCCCAGAGACTTTCTTGCCATTTTCTTTGTTGAGGTGGGGAAAAGGGGACCTGCCCCTATATAATCAGCTCCCAGCGCCCGGGCTTCCCGCGCCCCTTCTAAGCTGTGTCTGGAAGCTCCTATTACACCTTTAAATATTTTTTTTGCCTCCCTTATACTAATATCTTTTTTTCCCAGGTGAAGACCGTAGGCTCCGCAGGCTGCAGCAAGTCGGGGGTAGTTATTTATTATTAAAGGTATGCCAGCCGGAGCCAGTAATTTTTTAAGTTTAAAAGCTGTTTCCCTCAGTTCTTTCTGATTCATTTCAGGGCTTCTGAGCTGAACTGCCCAAAGAAAAGGAAAAAGGGCGGGCAGTTTTTTTTCCCATGGGGAATATCTCCATTTAATGGGATTAAAAAGAAAATATATCCCTTCAGGAGAAACCTTCATTCTCTGATTTTTTATTTTTTATACATTTTCCCGGGATCTTTTACCTTTTTTTCGCATTCATTAAAAGAACCGGTTTCATATTTTCTGAAAAAGCAGCTTCTGTATCCTTTATGGCAGGCGCACTCCCCCTCCTGCTTTACCTTTAAAAGAATGGTATCCATGTCACAATCAGTATAAATTTCCTTTATATGCTGAACGTTGCCCGACTCTTCACCTTTAAGCCAGAGCTTGCCCCGGGACCGGGAAAAATAACATGCCTTTTTTTCTTTTAAGGTCTTTTTAAACGATTCGGCATTCATATATGCCAACATTAAAACTCTGCCGTCCCTGTAATCCTGCGCTATGCATGGTATAAGTCCGTCCGAATTAAATTTAAGTTTTGAAATATCCATTTTTTCCTTTCATATTTATTTTGCCACCCTTATTGCCTCTTCCAGGCTAAAAGCTCCGCTATAAATGGCCTTACCCACTATAATTCCCCAAAGGTTTTTAATCCCCAGTTTCTTAACTGAAGCGATATCATCCAGGCTCCCTACCCCCCCTGAAGCTATGACCGGGATATTTACAGCACCGGCTATTTTCCTTATCTGATTGAGGCTGGGCCCCTTAAGGGTGCCGTCTCTTTTTATATCCGTAACTATTATCTCACCTACCCCCTCTTTTTCCATTTCCGCCGCCAGCTTATGGGCCTTTTCCGAACTGAGTTCTTTCCAACCTGAAGTTGCCACCCTGCCCCCGGATGAGTCTATACCCACGCTTACTCTTCCCGGCCATTTTTTAACTACTTTTTTCAGAAGTTTCCTGTTGCATACCGCAGCTGTACCCATTATAACTTTTGATACCCCTTTACTTAAAAGAGAATCAGCTATTTTTTCATCCCTTATCCCCCCTCCTACCTGAACAGGAACCGACACCCCCGATGCTATGGAACCGATAATATCTTCATTCTCCATTCTTCCGGAGCAGGCACCGTCAAGGTCTACTATATGTATTCTGGCCGCTCCCTCCTTCTCAAATTTAAGGGCCATAGACACGGGGTCGGAAGAATAAACAGTCTCCTCTGAAAACTTGCCCTGAAAAAGCCTTACGCAATTCCCCCCCCTTATGTCGATTGCCGGTATAATCTGCATTAATTAAAACCCCTTTTTATATTTTTTTTTATTACATTATCCTTTTTTACATAAAGACTCATATAATCCCTTTAGTTGAAGGAAGCTGAAGAGAACTTATCTTTACCGCCGCCCTTAAAGCCCGGGCAAACCCCTTAAATGCCGCTTCAGCCATATGATGGGCGCTCCCGTCGCAGTAAACAGTGTTTAAATGGATTGTCGAGCGGGAGTTTCCGGATAGGGCCTTAAAAAAATCCTTGAGAAGGGAATAATCAAAAGAGTCGGTGGTATCCGGCACCGCAGGGAATTTCAGGTTATAAACCAGGTTAGCCCGGCCCCCCAGGTCCAGGCACACATCGCAGCGGCTTTCATCCATAGGCATCAGAGAGTATCCGTATCTTTCAATACCCTGCCTGTCCCCCAGTGCCGAATTTAAAGCCTTACCCAGGACTATCCCGCAGTCTTCCACAGTATGGTGAAGATCCACATCGGTATCTCCGGAGGCTTTTAGGTTTATATCTATAAGGGAATGTTTTGAAAATAATTCCAGCATATGCCTTACAAGACCGGAAGGAAAATCTATGCTGTAGCTTCCCGAACCGTCCAGGTTTACCTCTGCTACTATTTCTGTTTCAGATGTCTTTCTTTTTTCTTTAGCTATCCTCATAATGCTTCCTCCATTGCTCGCAGAAACTTCCTGTTTTCCTTTTCAGAACCCACGCTTACCCGGAGATAGTTCTTAAGTCCGGGTTCTGAAAATTTTCTTACTCTTATTCTATTTTTCTTAAGAGATTCCACTACCTTATCCATCTCTTTTATTTTCATCATAATAAAATTGGCGTCCGAAGGAAAAACATGCACCCCGGCCATTTTTTCCAGTTTCTGCTGCATCTTTTCCCTGGACCTGGTAAGTATCTCTACCGGCGCCAGTATTTCCCTACGGCGGGAAAGAACTATTTTAAGTATTTCTTCATTAAGAGCGCTTAAATTATAGGGGAGCTGAACCTTCCTGAACTGGGAAGCAAGTTTTTCGTTGCAAAGCATATACCCCGCCCTTATCCCCGCCAGGGCAAAAGCCTTTGAAAATGTCCTCAGCACTACAAGATTTTCATAATCATTGACTTTTAAGGCAAAGGTCTTGCCTGAAAACTCGTAGTAGGCCTCGTCTATTACAACAATTCCCTTTGAAGAAGATATTATTTTCTCTATGGTCCCGGAGTTAAAACAGTTAGCGGTAGGGTTATTGGGATAGGCAATAAAAGTTACGTCGGCTCTTAAAGAAAGGAGTCTGGCCCGGGCCAGGGTAAAATCAGGCCCCAGACCCGCCTCAAGATACCGGCTGCCGGTAAGAGAGGCCAGTATCCCGTACATTGAAAAAGTGGGAGAGGGGGCGGCAACCCTTTTCCCTTCACCGGCAGAAGCCAGTAAAATTGAAAGTATCAGTTCATCGGAGCCGTTTCCCACCAATATATTCTCACCCTTAAGGCCGCAGTAGGCGGATATCAGGTTTTTAAGTTCCCGGTAAGAAGGGTCGGGATATCTGTTAAGTTCAAGCCCGGAAAGAGTCTCTTTTATAGCCCCCTGCACTTCCTGGGGAAGTGCATACGGATTCTCCTGGGCATCCAGTTTTATTTCCCCTTCTTCCAGTTCTGAAACCTTGTACGGGCGTAATTTTTTTATTCTTTCATTTATCATTTTCAATACTTCTGCCAGGACTTCTGCCTATTCTTTTTCGTCCCTTAAACCCTCTAACTTTTCCGGCCGTTCTCTAACCTTTGCAGGGCCGAGAGTCGGTGATATTTCATCCCCTCCTCACCGGCCAGGGCCGCGGCTCCTGCCGCAGCTCGTTTTATTCCCGCAGCGCTGCAGTTTATAAAAGAAACCTTTTTCAAAAAACTTCTTACGCTTAAACCCTCCTGGTACTTTGCAGCTTTTCCGGTGGGGAGGGTATGGGATGGACCAGCCCAGTAATCGCCCAGGCAGGCAGGAGTATAAGCCCCTGTAAATACCGCCCCCGCGTTCTTTACCATTGAAATTGCTTTTTTTTCTTTTTCTTCAGGCAGCATAAGCTGAAGATGTTCAGGCGCTATTTCATTTGAAATCTCAAGAGCTTTTTCTATACCGGAAGCCTTTATATATTTTATTCTATCTGAAAATTCCTGTGGAATAAACTCCTGTACTTTCCGGGCAAACTTGCCTGAAGTAAAAATAAGCACTGCCCCTGTTTCTTTTCCATGCTCAG
>PWQF01000099.1 GCA_003556865.1 Elusimicrobiota bacterium
TATCCTTTCCGCTATCCATAAGAGAGGTGAAAAGAACTGCATCAAAATAGATCGGCAGGGCAAGGGCTGTCTCTGTATCTATGCCCGCAGACTCCAGCTCATTAAAGTAACCAAGCGCATGCCCTGCCTCTCCCTCAGAAGCATATTTAGAATGAGCCCTCATCACCCTTAAAAGATCCCTTAAGACTTCACTGTCGGACGTATAGGCCCCAAGAAGAGCAAGCTTAACATAATGGGATTTCTGCAGGGTCAGTCTCCGGGTCCCGGAATCATAAGAAGTGACAGCTCCGGGTTCAATATGATCAACCCCGGCATCTTTAAGCAATCCGGATTGATTAAATAAGGTTTCCGCGCCGATTATATCCATAAGAGAAGCTGTATCCCCCAGACCCTCAAGAGCGGATATGTCAGACTCCTTAAAACCCTTAACACCGGAGGGCGAATCATCCCTGCCGGCGGCCATTGCCCGGATAAGGGAATAATAGTAGCGCCGCTCTGAAACGGTAAGCGAAGACTGGCTCTTGAGCCAGGCTGAAAGCATATCTTTTTTTTCTGTTAAAGGAGCCAGGAAAGTCTGAATTTCTGATATGAAGGAGAGGTCATTAAAACCGGTCTCAGATAGATTTTCAAGGTGGATCGGGGAGAGCCTCAATAAAGTCCGGCTGCCGGCAGTCTCAACCGGGGGACCTCTTTCTGAATCGGTAATTATTACACGGCTATCCATTATCAGTTCCTGAAGGGCTGCAAGCTTATAATCTTTTATTTCCGGCAGTTCCGCTACAGCCTCGGCAAGCTTTTCTCTTACTTCCCGGCCCCTCCTGCCCCTTTCCCTTTCAGAAATAAAATCCATAAAAGCCTGAAGAGCGGAATAAAATGCCGGAACTGATTTTGAGAGCCGTAAATAACCCCGGTTAAGGGTTTCAGCCTGACTTCTTACATCCCCCGAAACCCTTTTAACTTCAACTCCCGCCTCCTTTAAGAGTTTAAGGCCCCGGTGAGAGGGATTGAGGCTTTTTACCGCAAAAACAACCTTTCTTATTCCCAGTTCCTTTATAAAAGCGGCGCAGCTGTCGCAAGGCTCCTGGGTAACATATAAGTGAGCGGCCTGCAGAGGGTTTCCCAGTTCACTGTTTATTTTCAGAAGTATGGCCGAGACAATTTTCCTGTCTTCGCTCTTCTGGGTTTCATTTACATAGTTTGCCGAAATCTCTTTTGCCAGGGTAAGTTTATACTCAAGATCCTGCCTAATTTTATCCGGAATGTCAGAATCCTTAAGAGCCCGTTCCAGGTAATCAATAACCGCAAAATACTCAGCGTGAAGCTGGTGGCCAGGCCTGTTATAGCCCCTTCCCCGGGTAATACCGTTAATTCTTAAAGCAGCCCCCACCTTAGCCGAAAACAGGTTCCTTCCCTCATCTTTAGCCCTGAAAGCCTGACCGAGGGCATCCTGCATACCGCCTGCTCTCCAGCCTGGAATTTCCCCGAAAGATACCCCTGTATGTTCAGAATCAGAAGTGATTGACCCGGCAGAGGTAAAAATCCCGGCGCTATCTTCGGTACGGGCTCTTTTAATTATTTTCCTTAAATTTTCTATATTCTCCTCCTGCGCATCCTCTATTGAAGAGATTAAATCCTGCAGTTTTGTATCACGGGAGATATTAAGGCCGGTATTTTTATTGAAGGCTTCAATTCTGGAATGGTGAAACTTTTCCTTCCACTCTTCCCTGAGCTGTTTTGTAAGTAAGTTGAAATCAGCAAACCATCCGCCTCCCGCGGAATAACCCCTTATGGCTTTTTCCTGGATCCCTTTTATTTCATTATTTCTTTCTTTATTTATATTTTTCATCCCTAAAAACTCAGCCACGGATTTAATCTCGGTATAGGCCCGGGTGGCCTCAAAATCAGTAAACCCGTCTGAAACCACCTGTGGGTCATTCCTGAATTTCTGTTCATCTCTTTCCGAATCCATCACATAAAATGAATGGGCATAGCGGGGGGAAACCCCCATTTCAAGAGCTGCTTTACTGGCAGAAAGATATGTCCGGGCCATTATTTCCGGTCCCAGTTTCTGTCCTCCCCAAAAAGATTTAAAACCGTTGCACAGGTATATTGAGACCGAATCTTCGTTTAGCCTGAAATTGGATATCCCCAGGGGAATATTTCCCGCATAATATTTAATCTCAGCAAAAAGGCTCTGCTCTTTCGGGTTATAAAATATTTCCGTCCATTCTTCCCTGATCTCATCGGAAAAGAAGGGTTTGGAAAGGTCTAAGAGCGCGTTGTCGGGAATTCTTATCTCGGAGGGTATACTTATGTCAGAAGAAGCTTTTACCTTCACATTGTCTCCTATCCTGGCATAGTCACCTATATCTGCTTTTATTTTTTTACCTGAATTATTTATGAGGCTGAACCTTTCGCCGACCTGAACGCCCCTGCCTTTATTTAAGAGGACCTCTTCTGTTTCGGCTATATAACCGGAATCAGGTAAAGTTATATTTTCCGCCCCGGGTTCAGTTCTTCCGAACAACTGGCGGGTATAGCTTGAAAGTATCTGCGACGGTATTACAATCCTGCCGTCAGCCTGGCTCATATATGCTGTTTTATCTTCTATAAAAGCAGTATCTGTCTCCGCAGAACTGATCATTTCATATGAAGCGACTTTTAACCCGCCATCTTTTAACTTATCTATAAAATTCGGTATTGCCGATTCTGCACTCATTGAAAAATCTTTTAAATGATTGGCACCGCTTATAACGGCCATTTTGGAACCGGGATTCTGTCTCTTAAGGGCTTTTATAAAGTTTGCCCAGTACCGGTTTCGCGCCCCCATAACTAGTTTCTCCTCAACCTCATCTATTCCTGCAAGCCGCAATATTTTATCAAAGGAAAAACGATTACCCAGCCAGTTAAGAACCTGCACAGGTATAAGTTTTTTTAGAATGCTGTGAAACAGCTGCGCGGACATATCAATATTTACAACTTCAACACCGGCCTTTTCAGCCTCTTCTCTTATAACCCTGTTAAATTCATATATTTGCCTCTTCTCCATTTCAACTCTCTGATGGGGATTTACCAAATTAATAATATCCCTGCCCAGCCCTTCCAGGCACAGATAATCGACACCGGATTCTTTTAATTGGTCCAGGATACTGGAAACATACCAGCGGTGAGATAGCTGTGTATGTATTTCACCGAATATTATAATATCCTTGTCTTCCATTACTTCCTTATAATCTATAGCCTCATCAACCTTATTTTCCGGGGCCCGGCCGGAAAATCTTTTGCTAAAAAGCGAAAACCAGTCATTGTGGCCGACTATATGCCCGGACCTTTTCATCCGCCTTAAAAGAGGCTCAATCTGCTCTTCTGTTTTCTTCCTTACTTCCGGAGACATAATAGCTATTAACTCGGCCAGATCCGCAAAAAAGAGGGCTCCCTCCATATCCATTCTTCCTGTATCGTAATATTCCAGGCTCCTGTGCCATAAGCCGGTAATATCCTCTAAATCCTGAGTAGTTAACTGAGCCCTGTATGCCCTTTCAAGAATCCCGTTATACTCCTCTCCTCTTCCCTCTAAAACCGTCCCAGGTGAAACCTCATATTCGTAAGCCAGTTTATCCGGGTAAAATGGACCGGGCAAATCAATCTTTTCGCTCTCATTAAGGTGTGAAACAATTTCTTCTGCCGAATTTGCATAGCTTATATATTTTTTTATATCTTCCGATACCGTGGGCGGATCATAGTTAGTCATCTGGCCTATAACAGAATTTATCACGGGCTCCCAGAATTCTCTGCCCACAAGTATTATCGGCCTTGTAGGTGTCATACCGGTATTAAACATATCCAGGATATCAAAAAGGACCCTCATCACCGGCTTCTCCCCGGGGAGCATTACAAAAGCCCGGGAGTTGGCAGTTAAGAGCATCTGATGGTTGTGAAAGCCGGAGGTTGTAATACTGTTTTTTATATTTTTCTCAGCATCCGTAAGCTCTTTTCCCTCCTTAAGGTAAAGGGTGGACTGAAGGAGAGGAGAGTCAGTTAATCCCCTGCTGTGAAACCTTTCAATCAGGGAACCCCGGCTTCCCATCCTGAGGGGTACCCGCCAGTCAAGCAGTGTTTCGGCAGCCCGGTAGGCAGCATTATGTTCTTCAGAAAATATTTCTGCCGGGATAGTCGGATCCCCTATGAAAGTTATGCTGGAAGGAAGAGAAGAAAGGCGCAGAAGCCCTTCCCGGAGCTCTTTATTTACTTTTTCCATTTTTTGAGGGGAAGTTCTTATGGGTTTAAAGTCAGTTAAAGAAATATATTCAATTGCCTTAATCGGATCATCCGTAAAAAGAGGCATTTCAGGAAGAAGCTCTTCCGGAATTCCGGCTTTCCTCCAGGAATCATACAGGGTCTCAAGAGCCGGGCGCCAGAAGGATTCCCCGAAAAATATAAAGGGGATATCAAGTACCCACAGTGCAAAAAGTTCATCAACAGTCCCAATACCCCCGGGCATTATTATTACCCCCTCTGAATTCTCGTAAAGCCATTGTTTCCTGGTTATAAAATGTTTGGATTCGTAAACTTCTTCCACATACGGGTTGGCTTTCTGCTCGAAGGGCATTACTATATTGCTTCCCTGGGTAACATTGTCCCGTATACGTGAAATAAGAGTATCCAGTTTCCGGGAACCGATATTGCCGATCCCCTCCCAGTCTTCTCCTGTAAATTCGGATGTCAGTTCAGCCAGCCTGCTGCGTCTGAAAGGTATGGATTCAAAATAAGAGCGCAGCCTGGATGCATCCCGGGATTTTAAAACCTCAATAAATCTCGCTCTCTCCCCGGCATACCCCTCAAGTATTCCCTCCATGGCAGCTCCCGGTCCGGCCCCTGTCCTTACCGCAAGGCCCTTGCGGAAGATATTTTTCCCTATTTCCAGCGCCTGGTCATAATCGAGCCCTCCCTTTCTGGTCCTGGCCGACCCGAAACCTCCTATTGCGGGAAGCCATTGATTGTGAACTTCAATCATCTGGGCCCTTTCCGAAAATATTTCATCAAGAACCCGCTCGGCTTTTTCCCTGTACATTGAATAAATATCAGTTTCCGGTTCAGCCGTTTCCTGCTTTAGTGAACTGTTCAGCCCGGAAAGAACGCTTTCCAGCTCGTCTATATCCGGCTTATCCCCCTCCAGGCTGGGATAGCCAAGGTTCTCATACTCTTTTCTTATATCCAGCCACGACAGACCTTTAAGGCCCGAGCGCTCCGGCTGCATTGATATTTTTCTGGTATCTCCTGTTTCTATATCATAAATGCGGGCTTCCTGCCTGAACTGCCAATCTCTTACTTTTTCATAGTCCATATAAAATACATCTTCGGTGGGGCCGCCTTTTGCCTCAAAAAAGTCCACCCTATTACCGTAGGCTTCAGGCAATTCCGGTCTCTTGCGGACAGAAGCTTCCTCAAGGCTGCCCCTGTAGGTAAAATATTGGCTGAACTGCATATCATCCGGAAGGGTGAACTCCTTGAAATCTCTCATTATAAACCGTTTGTTTGCAGATGAATGATATTTAGTTTCCAGGGCCCTGCGGGCTATTTCCCTGCCCCGGCTGAAGGAGGCGGGCATTATTATCCTGTTTATTACGTTTTCCTCCATAAGCTCAGAGAGCACCTGCTGCATATTTTCCGGAACGCTTTCCAGATCTGCTCCGGGAGAAGCAACAGATACGGTTACCGGGGGA
>PWQF01000305.1 GCA_003556865.1 Elusimicrobiota bacterium
CCGCGCTCTGCATAAATACAAAACGCGGGTTATTCCCCCGATTAAACCGGCAGCAGGATTTATATCATAACGGTCACAGCGGTTGAAAAGCATCTTCTTCAGAGGATCAATAAAATTAAGACAGCTAATCCTGTACCCCCTCAGTCTTTCCCTTAAAGAAAAACGGCCCTTAAAAGAGAGCAGGAAAAGAAGCGCTAAACCCGCCGTAAAAGATATCACGGCAAAAACTATCCCGGCAGTACCACTGCTGAATGCCATACCGGCAAGAAGAGAAAAAAGAGAATGAAAGGAGGCCAGCCCTTCCTCTTTACCCTCTTCGGATTCCGTCTCCCCGGAAGCTCCGGTAAGATGACGGCTGATGTCCAGGTGGGAAACTGAAGGATAAGAGAGGTTCAGGGTGGAGGAGTAAAGAGCGGATGAGCTGAAGTTTAACGTAAAAAACCCCAGCATACACCCGGCCAGCACCCCCAGAGCCAGGGAAAAAGTCAGTATATCTTTTTTTAAGTTTTTTTTCGTCATTTTAAATTACTGTATATATTAAATGCATCATACACCTATCTTCCACTAATAGTATACTATATATATATGAAATTTAGTTGAAACTTAAGCTCTTAAGGCAGGCTTATGTGAAATTTAGGTGAAACGGCCTGGATCTCATTTCACAAAGGCGCGGATTTCAGCTTCAAGTGAGTCCATTGAAAAGGGTTTTACATAAAATTTACAGGCCCCCAGTCCGATTCCTTTCTTTATATCCTTTCCGGAATCCTTTACAGAAGCAATCATTACGGGAATATTTTCGGTGACCCTGTTTTTCTTGAGATTTTCCAGCACATCAAAACCATCCATTCCCGGCATATTAAGGTCAAGAGTAATAATATCAGGCTGAAACTCTACAGCCCTTGCCACTCCCTCACTCCCGGAGGAAGCTATCATAACCTCATGCCCGTTAAATTCAAATAAATCCGCATACATTGAACTTATTATTTCATCATCGTCAATAATAAGTATCTTTAATTTTTTTTCCCTGCTATCTTTATTCATCGGCTTGATATGGCCTGCTCTCTTAAATCAACCACGCTGCTATGCGGAGGAGGCATTGAAGTCTCCAGAAAAGAGACGGGGCGGCCGTATAAATAAAAATCAAGCTTGTTTCCTCCCTGATCCCACCTGGCAACTAAATGGCCTTCCTCATAATACCATTTATGCTGGATTTCTCCTTTATAAGTAGTATAAGCAGGCTTTGCGTTCCTGTACCAGGTTATGGTTGAATCGTTTTCCTCGGTATAAATAAGCCTTGTCCCAACCCATTTATAGCTTCTGACCAGGTTCCCCGAATCATCCACAGTCTTTACCTGGCGGTCATTTTCATATATGGTCACTGTCTGGTTTTCCCTGTCAGTAACTGATTTCAGAACCTTATGCCCTCTTTCATCTACTGAATAATCATAGGTTTTAACCAGGATGCCATCCCTGCTGTAGGTCTTTTCCATATTTCCGTCTTCATTATAATGGGTAATGTAGCCATCCTTATCTTCCCTGGTTAAAAGGCGACCGTGCATATCGTGCTCATACCAGGCAACTTCATACCCTTCAAAATCCACATCCTTAACCGGGTTTCCCAGGTTATCATAAACAGTTCTGGTCAGGGTAAGCATATCTGTTGACTCCACCAGGTGCTGGCCGGTTTCATCGTATTCAAGCATCCGGACTAAATTTTTGTCTTCATCATAAGAGGCAACCAGTTTTCCACCCATAGCATATTCTTCATAACCTATCACTTCGGAACGTTCGTTTTCTATCTTTACAAGCTTGCTTCCCTCCTCCCTAATCCATCTTTTTTCAATTTCCCCGGCCGGGTTTTTGACATGCTGCTTATCCCCATCCAGAAAAAAGGTCTTGTTGCCGGAGTTGTCAACCTGCACCATAACTTTACCGTCCGAAGAGGTAAACATCATATTACCCTGCGTATCTTTAATTAGGAGGGGCCTGTGAGGGGTAATCTCAACCAGTTTTTCAGACCTGTAGAATATACTGTCATCCATCCGGTAAGCCCGGGAAGGCATAAATGAATAGGGATCGCCGGCTGCGGCTACGGCCGCAGAGAGTCCCGTAAAAAGAATTATTATAATAATCAGCCTGATTTTTTTCATATTACTCTAGCTTTATGCCTCTCTTGTTTGTTTAATTATCGTAATCCCTTATTGCCGTTATCTGGCGGTTATTTGCGTAATAGGTCGTATCGGTGTAATTGACCTCGTTCTCTCCAACCCCGAATTCAACCGTATGCATTGTCCCGCCGGGCGCCACATCAACCGTCATTTTTACTTCACCGTTTTCCATAAAAATATCTACACCGGCAGGAATATTGTCAGCATTGCCGTCATAAAGCTCATTAATTGCATCCTCTACCGAGTTTATTTTGTCCTCCTCCAGCACATGGGTCTGCTGCCTTGTTTCACCTGAATCATTATAGACCCATTCCTGCTTTAATATCCTCTCCTCTAAATTACCGTCATCATCATAGTCATAAACCACTCTCTGGGCCTGCCGGCCGTACTGGTCAAAAATAACTTTTTCCGTAATACCGCTATCCCCCATAGAATCAATACTGGCCAGCTTTACTCCCTCGTAATTATATTTGCGGACTACCTCGCCCTCATTGTTCTCAACCCGGTCAGGCCTTCCGCCGACGTAAATGGTAGAGGTTTCCGATTCTGCCCAGGTTACATCACTTTCAGTTATTCCTATCCACTCGTCCCCGTCCCAGTATTCATAATCCCCATCTTCGGTTACCCTTACATCATACTCTCCATATTTCATAGACCAGCTTTTATTAACCACTTCAGTCATTTCCCTGCCCCTGTAGCTGAAGGTCTGGGTTACCACCATATCATTTGTTTCCCCGTCTTCAAGTAAGGCTCCTTGAGGTTTTGTGGGATCCTTAAGCCCTTCGGTTCTTATGGCCAGGCCGTCCCTGTAAAAAGTCTCCGATATAAGTTCTCTTTCCCCGTCGATTAAGTCATAGGTTTTATTTCTGCTCATAAAACCCTCTTCTGAATATTCCCATTCACTTACTATGGTTCCGGCATCATTTACGGTATAAAGTGGCCGTGACTGGTCACCGTCATAAAAAGTCCTGGTTCCTATCACATCCTCGTTTCCGCCTACAACTTCACTGAATACCAGGGAGCCTCTCTCGTAATGGTAATCCGTTATTACATTAAAGCCCCCGTCAATATTTTCCTGTACTATCTTATCTAAAACCCCCCCGCTGTAAACTGTGTACTGGTCTTTTACCCCGTCCCATATTTTAACCATCATTCCGGCATTATAGCTGAAATGCTGTGAAATATTGGATCGGCCCACCTCATCTGCGACCGGGTGGCTTGCCCGGGAAAATGAGAATGTTCCAAAAATAAGTCCCATAACCAGAGCAGAAATTTTTATCTTTTTCATTTTTTTATCCTCCGTTCTTGTTTTTGCCTGCCTTCATCTCCGTTTAAAGTATACTTTCTTTATGTGAAATCTCTGCGAAACATTTGTGAAAAATATGTAAACCCATCCACATAAAAGCTTACCGGTCAAAGATTGACTGAACTCTTGCGTTAGCCCTCTCCAGCATAGCGTTAATCCTGGCATTATGGCGGCTCATATCCGGACCTGACGGTCCCGCTACACGGAAAGTCCTTGGAAACCCAAAACTCATCCTGGGCACAGGCGGTCTGACTCTCTTCTCTACCCTGCCGTACTTGTTATACTCATCGCGGTTCCTTGAACCGGAATAGGTAACCTTTGTCAGCCTGCTTTTATTGTAATGATAGTTGCTTGTGCCATCGCTGCTTCTTGTCCTGGTCACCCTCCCGCGGTCATCATAATAACTTGTGCTCCGCTTTCTTTCCCTGTCCCAATTATGCTGGCGGGTGAGCCTGCCGTGATCATTATAAAAATTCTCAGTAACCTTTTTACCATCCTGATCCTTTATCGTCTTTAACAGGTCCCCGTCATAACTATAATGCCGTTCATCTCCTGCTTTGAAGGAAGGTTTCCATCCTGAGCCGCTTTTTATGCCGTGAGGGCGGGATTCTGTCTTTTTATAAACCATCCGTTCAGGTCTTTCCTGCGAATCATAGTAGGTTACCGAAAGTACGGCAAAATCACCGTCGCGGCCGGAAGGGGCCCTTGCTCTTTCCGGGAGGTCATAATCAATGGTTTTCACAAGCTGGGTTCCCTCATAAACATATTTTGTCTTAGATATCTCCACCCCCCCGTCATACATTTGGGTTTTTCTTACCGGTTTCATCTCATCGCCTATTTTCTCAAAATAGGTTCTGCTCTGGTACTGGTCCTCGGTAAAAGAGAGCACCCCGTCTATGTAGTGATATGTAAGAACCACCTCGTCGTGATCATCGGACCAGACTACTTTCTGGGGCTCTCCTCCCTGGTAAATAGTTGTCTGTTTTTCCTCCATATTGCGAGAAACGGTCAGAAGGCCGGCCGAACTGTACTCAAAATGAGTTAGCAGCCTCCCCCTTCCCTCTTGCGGCGGCTCCCAGGTTTGCATTCCCGATGAAAGAGAGCCTAGGCCCGCAATGAAAATCAGAACAGCCCAGAGTGCCGGTTTCTTTAAAACCATTATATCCCTCCTTTGAATATTAGCTTAAGTTTCATAAAAAAGCTCTATTTATAAAATGAATCCCTCATACTATTTCGCCTTTAAAGCATCTAAGCCCGACTGGGCATTCCCAAGATGAAAATAATCGTAGTTTGAGCCGCCGCCGCCCCCGATACTCATGGCAGATGGATTAGTAGGAACCCTGGTTGTAATACTGCCAACTGTTATAGTTTTCCAGCCCCTGCTCCTCCTCCTTCTTCTACTCCTGGTACGTGGACGGTGCCTATTCTGCACACGGCCATATTTATTATAAGTGTCACGATTCCTTGACCCCTGGTAGGTTACCCTTGTCAGCTTGGCTCCGTTATAATGATAATTTATTCTCTTACCGTCGCTTCCAACTGCATAATCCACCTGCCCCCTCTCGTTATAATAGGTAGTGGTAAGCTTTGCCCCTCTTCGCCCCACACTGCGGGCGCCAAAAACATTTGATATGCCGGACCGGCTGGAAAGGTTGGAGGGGCTGTTCTTTTTATAATCTTCGTAATTCCAGCTTCTCTGGGCAATAAGCCTGCCTGATTCATTATAAATATATTCGGCAGTAACCCTTCCGTGCTGGTCGGACATATATTTCAGCTGATCCCCGTCATAATGGTAATACCTTACATCCCCGGCCTTATAAGAGGGCGACCAGCCTTCTGAAGGTGTGCCGTGAGGCCTTTTTTCAGTTTTCTGGTAAACCATTTTTTCCGGCCGCTCCTGGTCGTCGTAATAGGTAATTGAAAGGATTGGGAAATCCCCGTCACGCTTTGAGCCTATATTTGCTTTTTCCGGAAGCTCATACTGGATGCTTTTAACCAGTTTTCCGCCTTCATAAATATAAGTGGTTTCGGTCACTTCAATTCCGCCATCATACATCTGGGTCTTTCTTACCGGCCTCATCTCATCGCCTATTTTCTCAAAATAGGTTCTGCTCTGGTACTGGTCCTCGGTAAAAGAGAGCACCCCGTCTATATAGTGATATGTAAGAACCACCTCGTCGTGATCATCGGACCAGACTACTTTCTGGGGCTCTCCTCCCTGGTAAATAGTTGTC
>PWQF01000284.1 GCA_003556865.1 Elusimicrobiota bacterium
AAAGATTATCTCAATAACGTCTTCCTTAACCCCTTCCATAGTGCTGTACTCATGGGGAACCCCTTCTATTTTAACCGAAGTTATGGCCGCTCCTTCTAATGAAGAGAGAAGTATCCTCCTTATAGAGTTTCCTATTGTATGTCCGTAACCCTTTTCAAAAGGCTCACTGGAAAGTTTTCCGTAATTATCCTTTAAATCTGTCCATTCTATCTTAGTGGGGAGCTGAAATTCCCTGAGTTTCATTATGGTTCCTCCTTTATTTAAAGCTTTTTCTCAAAAGCAACACTCAACAGCTGTTAATTTAACCTTATTTACTGTAGAGCTCTACTATCAGGTTTTCTTTTATGTCGCCGCCGCAAAGAGTTATTTCTTCTCTTGTAGGCATTCTTATTACTTCAACCTTTCTATCCGCCGTGTCGGCATTAAACCACTCCGCTGAAGGCAGTCCCTCGGATTCCTCAAGTGATTTTTTTATTGATTCCAGATTCCTGCTCTTCTCCTTAACGGTTATCACGTCGCCGGGCAAAGTAAGATAAGAAGAAATATTGCATATGGTGCCGTTAACGGCTATATGCTGGTGATTTATAATTTGCCGGGCCTCCTTTATGGAAAGGCTGAATCCGGCCAGCCTTAACAAGTTATCCAGGCGTGACTCCAGCATTATAAGCAGGTTGGCGCCGGTTGGACCGGGAGTTTTTTCTGCTATGCCAAAAAACCTTTTAAACTGCTTTTCCGTCATTTGCACCGAGCGTCTTACCTTCTGCTTTTCCCTCAACTGTATACCATACCCGGACTGCCGGAAACGGCCGGAACCGGATGCATGCTGTCCCGGCGGGTACTCCTTTTTTTCCAGGGAACATTTTGCGGTTCTGCAACGGCCTCCCTTAAGGAAAAGTTTTTCCCCTTCTCTTCTGCAGAGCTTGCAGACCGCTTTTCTGTATACGGACACAGCTACACCCTCCTGGGCCGCGGAGGACGGCATCCGTTATGGGGAATAGGGGTTATATCCTGCAGAGACATTATCTTAAGTCCTGCAGCCTCCAGATTCCTCACCGCTGTTTCCCTGGAGGAACCTGTTCCCTTAACTTTCACATCTACTTCCCGTAACCCGTTTTCCTTTATGGCCTTCATGGCTGCCTGCTGTGCGGCAAGCCCCCCTGCATAGGCCGTCCCTTTTTTAGAGCCCTTCATACCAGAAGTGCCTGCAGAGGCCCAGGTAATAACATTTCCCTGGGTATCTGTTATGGAAACTATAGAGTTATTAAAAGTGCTTTTAATATAAACGATACCCCTGCTTACTTTTAATTTTTTCTTTTTCTTTGCTGTTTTTTTCTTTGCCATTTTTTCCCCGTTTTATTTTATACTTTCTGTTTTTTCTTAATAGCCCTTCCTCTTCCCTTGCGGGTCCGGGCATTAGTTCGTGACCTCTGTCCCCGGGCCGGAAGGCCGCGACGGTGCCTTAAACCCCTGTAGGATCCTATAGCCTTAAGGCGCCTTATATCTTCCCTTATTTCACGCTGCAGTTCGCCGCCGGTCTTATATTCCTGCACTGCCTTCTGCAGAGCATTGACTTCATCATCTGAAAGTTCCCCGGTCCTTTTTTCCGGGTCAACTTTAGCCTTCTTAAGCACCGCCCGGGCAGTGGTATTCCCCACTCCGAAAATATAGGTCAGCGCTACTTTTATTTTTTTTCTATTATCTAAATTTTCGCCGGCAATTCTTGCCATTTTATTTTCTCCTTACAAATATATCTTATTCCCTGAAAGCTTTCAGCCCTGCCGCTGCTTATGGCGCGGGTCAGTACATATAACCCTAACCACTCCTTTTCGTCTTATGACTTTGCAGTTGGGGCATATAGCTTTTACCGATGCTTTAACCTTCATTTTATTCTCCTCCCGCCTGCCGATAGAGGCGGTATTGTAATATCCTTAATTTATTATTTAACTTAACCAAAATTTATACTTCTAACTCTATACCGGTTAATCTTTCCGGTCCGGCGGACGTTACTGCTACCGTATTTTCAAAGTGGCAGGAAATACTTCCGTCCAAAGTAAGAACAGTCCACTCATCTTCAGATGTCATTATTCCGCCGGAACCCATATTAAGCATGGGCTCGATTGCAAATACCATCCCCGCCTTTAAAAGTGGTCCGGTTCCTTTTTTCCCGTAATTGGGAACCTGCGGCTGCTCATGAAGCTTTCTTCCTATGCCATGCCCTACCAGGTCCCTTACAACGCTGTAACCGGACTCTTCAGCAACTTTCTGAATGGCGTGGGAAATATCAAAGAGCCTCTTCCCCACCCTCATACATTCCGTCCCGGCCTCCAGAGCCCTCCGGGTGACTTTAATAATATCTTTTGCTTTGCGGCTTATGCGGCCCACTCCCACAGTGAAAGCCATATCAGTATAAAAACCATCCATAGAAGCGCCTATATCCAGGCTCAGTATATCCCCGTTCTCTATTATCTTCTTCTTAGAAGGCAGACCGTGTACAATCTCATTATTTATGGAGACACAAATTCTTCCCTTAAAAGGCGGATGCCCGTAATTAAGAAATGCGGGCCGGATACCAAATTTTTTAAATTTATCCCCGGCAAGCATATCCAGGTCATAAGTGGTTATTCCGTGCCTTATCTCTTCCCTAAGCTCCCGGGCTGCTGCTGAAAGGCGTTTTCCGCAGCGCCGCATCAGATCTATCTCCGGAGGGCTTTTAATTTCAATCAACTATTTTCAAAGAACTTTTCAGAGGGCAAACTTGATTTTTTCAAATATATCTTTTATTTCACCTGTAGCATTTATTTTTTTTAAGATACCCAGTTCACGGTAATAATCAGTTAAAGGTATAGTCATTTTCATATAATTTTCTATTCGCTTTTTTACTGTTTCCTCATTATCGTCAAGGCGGCGGCTAAGATCCGTTCCGCATTCAGGGCACTTTTCATTAAGGCCGCGGTCCAGGTATATATTATACTGCTTTGAACAGTTGCCGCATTCCCTGCGGCCGCGAAGCCTTTTAACCGCCTCCTCCCGGGGTATATCCAGGTAAAAGACTATATCAATATTCTCAATTTTTTCAAATTCCCGGGCCTGCTGAACCGTACGGGGAAATCCGTCAAGTATGAATCCGCCCGAGGCATCGCTTTTCTGAACTCTTTCCTTAACTATTCCCAGAACGGTCTCATCATCCACAAGGCCGCCCTCTTCCATAATCTTTTTAGCCCTCAATCCCAACTCCGTCCCCTCCTGCGCAGCCTGCCGGAATATATCCCCTGTAGATATATGGGGGATATTCAGGTGAGCCGCCAGCTTTTTAGCCTGGGTCCCTTTCCCGGCCCCCATCATTCCCAGCATTACGATTTTTCTGCTCATTTTATACTAAATATTAAAAAAGCGGCCTTTCATCCGCCCTTTTTTCATGAAACCGTCATAATGTCTCATCATTAAATGGGATTCAAGCTGGCCTACCGTATCCAGGGCAACTCCCACAACGATAAGAAGGGCAGTACCCCCAAAATAAAAAGGGGCTCCGAAAATCTGTTCAAAATAATCCGGAAGTATGGCTATCAAAACTACAAAAACAGCTCCCACAAATGTTATCCGGGTTAAAACCCTGTCTATATAATCGGCAGTGGGTTTTCCAGGCCTCAAACCCGGTATAAAACCGCCCCATTTCTTCATATTTTCCGCTACATCCCTGGGATTAAATGTAATGGCCGTGTAAAAAAAGCAGAAAAACATTATAAGGGCCGCATATAAAAGTGTGCGGGGCCAGTACCCCGGCCTGAGGTACATTGTAATTGTTTCAAAAAGCGGAGCATCGGGAAAAAACTGGGCCAGCTGTACCGGCAGAAGCATTACCGCCATTGAGAATATAACCGCTATAACCCCGGACTGGTCCACTTTCAGAGGAAGATATGTATTCTGTCCGCCGTACATTTTTCTTCCTACCACCCTCTTGGCATATTTTACGGGGATTTTACGCTGCCCCTGTTCAACAAAAACCACTATCGCCGTTATTCCAATAACAACCGCGGTTATAAAAATACCGCCGAAAAGTGTTATTTCCCCCACCCGTATCAAACCCAAAAGAGTATTAATGCCGGCCGGGAGACGGGCTATTATCCCTATAAAAATTATAAGGGAGATTCCGTTACCCACCCCGTTTTCAGTAATCTGTTCTCCCAGCCACATAACAAAAACGGCCCCCGCGGTAAGGGTAAGAACAGTTACAATTCTAAAAGCCATACCCGGAGACTGAACAACCCTCATCCACCCGGCCTCCATGGACTCCATCCAGAAGGTAAGACCGAAACCCTGGACAACAGCTATGGCTACCCCGAAATATCTGGTATACTGGGTTATCTTTTTTCTGCCTGCCTCCCCCTCCTTCTGAAGCTTTTCCAGATGAGGTATAGTAGTCCTGAGCAGACTCATTATAATTGAAGCATTAATATAGGGCATAATGCCCAGCGCAAAGATTGAAAGGCGGCCCAGTGCCCCTCCGGAAAACATATCCAGAAAACCTAAAAGAGTCCCGGCCTGCTGCTGAAAAAACAACCTTAAAGTGCTTACATCAACCCCGGGCACGGGAATAGCGGCACCCAGGCGGTATACGGCAAATATAGCCAGGGTGTAAAAGACCTTTTTCTTAAGGTCGGCAATTTTAAATATGTCGCCGAATCCCCGGACCATATTATTCTATTGTCCCGCCCGAAGCCTTTATTTTTTGGGCAGCGCTTTGAGAAAAAATACAACCGCTGACTTTCAGCTTTTTCTTTATATCGCCCTTGCCCAGTATCTTCACGCATCCGGCCTTCTTTACCAGGCCTTTCTCCTTAAGTTTTTCCGGGGTTACTTTCTCTCCGCTCTTAAACTTTTCAGTTAAACGGCATAAATTAACCGTTTCAACTTTCTTTATGAAATTTTTATTACTGAACCCCCTCTTGGGAAGCCTTCTGGAAAGGGGCATCTGCCCCCCTTCAAAAGCATTTTTTATGGTGCTTCCGGCCCTATGACCGCTCCCACCCCGGCCCCTTCCGGCGCTGCGCCCTTTTCCGGAAGCAGGACCCCGGCCCTTTCTTCTTTTTTTCTTTCTGGAACCGGGCGCCGGGCTAAGGTTATCCAGGGATATATATTCTTCCGGTCTCATAATTCTTCGGGTTCCTTATCTCTCAGGGCTGCAATCTCTTCCCTGTTTCTAAGTCTCCTCAAACCGTTCATTGTAGCATAAACCACATTAACCGGATTCCTGGATCGCAGACATTTTGTAAGTATATTTTCAACTCCGGCTGCTTCAAGAACCGCCCTGGCAGGAGCCCCGGCTATTATACCGGTACCGGGCCCGGCAGGCTTTAAAAGAACTTCCGCCGCGCCGCATTTCCCGATAATTGTATGCGGGATAGTCCTGTCTTCGGTTATAGAGACTTCCTCTAGCTGCTCTTTTGCTTTCTTCATACCTTTTTCTATAGAAAAACGAACATCATTGGCCTTGCCTATGCCGGCTCCCACTCTGCCGTTGCCGTCCCCCAAAACAGCCAGGGTGGAAAAACCGAAACGCTTGCCCCCCTTTACAACTTTTGAGACCCTGTTTATGCTTACTACATTCTCTATAAATTCTTTCTGCTGCTGGGTATCACTCATTAGAACTTTAATCCCCCTTCTCTTGCCCCTTCCGCAAGCTCCTTAACCTGACCGTGGTATTTGTAAT
>PWQF01000076.1 GCA_003556865.1 Elusimicrobiota bacterium
CTGGCGCTGGGAGCTTTACTCCCATTTATACTGCCTCTTCAAAGCAGGAAAGATAAGGAAGAAGCAGGAGAGATAAAAAAGAAGTACCGGGAATATTTTGCCCGGGAACTGAAAGATGTATCGCAGATGAGGGCCGGGATTAATCTACTCCAGGGTAAGGAGGCAAGAAGGGGCGCATTGAAATCCGGGCTGGAGAAGAGAAATGAAAAGATAGGAGAGTGCAGGCAGGATATTGAAAAAATATTCTTTGAAATATGCTCCTCGGTTCCCCCGAAGGAGGAGTGGAATGAAAAAATATCTTTTTTTGAAAAGGAAAGACGAAAAAAGAATAAAAAGATAAATGACCTGCAGGTTAAGATATCTTCACTTAATGTGGAAGAAACTGAACTGAGCCGCCGGCCGGCCCCGGTTAGTTATGACCGGGAAGAGGAGAAAGAAATATCCCTGGAACTGGAGGAGAGCAGGCAGATGTTGGGCCGGATGCAGAATTCCCTGGAGGAAATAAAGATAAAGATAAGAAATATTACCTCTTCCGAAGCTATTTCCGATGAGAAGCTTATTGACGGGTTAATGAAAGCCCGTGAGGAGGCGCTTAAGGAATACAGGGAAAGCACTGCCTCTATAATCGGCCAGAGGTGCCTGGCCGGCGCCGTAAAAAAGCTCTCGGACGTGGAGGAGGATAAGATAAGAAAAGCCCTACAAAAAGATAGGGTTAAGGAACCGGTAAAAAAACTGACATCCAGATACAGTTCCCTTAATATCAAGCAGGACTCTCTCTATCTTTCAGATGATTTCTCAGAATTTTCCCTTAATGATTTAAGTACTGCCGCCAGGGAACAGGTATTCCTGGGACTCCGGATGGGTATGGCTGCCGAAATTATGGGAAAAGAGAGGCTCTTTTTCATACTTGACGATGCATTCCAGCACTCTGACTGGGAGAGGCGGAAAGAGATGGGGGAAAAGACTGCTGCCCTTTCAGGTGCCGGCTGGCAGATCTTTTATTTTACAATGGATGACCATATCCGGGACCTTTTTAAGGAGCTGGGTTCAAAAATACCCGGAAAATTTGTTTACAGGGAAATCTGATATAATTGTTTTTCAGTTCTAAAATTTTTCTTTTACTTTTTGCTGCTTTTCTGGTTCTTGGCGGATTATACCGGGTTGTTTCTCTTTTCGGATTATCTTATTATACCCTGTTTCTCATCTGCGGCCTTGGATTACTTTCTTTAGGCATAAGGGAAATATTATATTCGGTAAGGCCCTCAGGAGGCAAAGCCACTTTTAAAAGGAAAATCGTGCGCGATAAGGCTATTATTAAAAGATCTTCTTTTAACCCCCGTGAACATAGAAATAAAAACCAAGTTGAAGATATAAGCTGTCCTAAATGCGGTTCCCGGATGAAGCTGAGAACCGCCCGCAGGGGAGTATATGCCGGAAGAAAATTTTACGGCTGTCTCCGGTTTCCTTTATGCAGGGGGATAAAAAATATTCCCTGTTAAAATATTTTAAATATTTTGCTATAATAAACCAGTACCAAAAATTTAAAAATATGGGTAAAAATTATGGCTGAAAAAGAGAAGAGAGAAAAACTGACCGCTAAAAGAGAGATTAAAATGAAGGGCCGGCCCCTTAGCAGGGGGGTGGCTGTGGCACGGGTATGCCTTTTTAATGATACTATTCACCGCCGGCCGGTGTTTTTTAATATTAATGAAGCAGATGTGGAGAAAGAAAAGAAAAGGGTTAAGGAAGCCTTTGCGCGGGCTGAATCAAATACAGATAAAATAAAAAAAGAGGCTGAAAAAAATATAGGGCCTTCGGAAGCTGCAATCTTTTCCGCCCACATTATGATGCTTAAGGACAGGACCCTTAGAAAAAAGATATTTGAGGCAATAGAAAATAAACACCTTAATGCCGAGGCGGCGGTAAAAGATATATTTGACGAATATGAAGCCCGCCTGTCTTCGGTAGAAAACAAGTATGTAAGGGAAAGGGTTTCGGATATTTCTGAAATAAAGAAGGGGATTCTTTCTTCCCTGGGGGAGAGCACTCCCACGTTTAACTGCCAGGAACAGTCATACTGCGTAAGGGGCCGCAACAGGATAGTGGTGGCCGAAGAAATGACCCCCCAGTTTACAATGAATATGGATAAGGCCAAAGTTGCAGCTTTTCTTACAGAAAGGGGAGGCAAAACTTCCCACGCTGCAATACTGGCCCGCGCGCTGGGTATCCCCGCCGTAAGCGGACTGAAAGGCATACACAGCCTGCTTGACTGCGGCAAAGAAGTTGCGGTTGACGGGGAAAAAGGGGAGGTTATAATAAACCCTTCAGAGGAAACGGTTTCCGCTTTGAGGGAAAAAGAAGGAAAAAACTTTAAAACCCTCTCTAAAGTAGCTCCGGTGGAAAAGGTAAGGGTCTTTGCAAATATTAATACTTACCAGGACCTGGAAGAGGCAATTGAGATGGATGCCGAGGGTGTCGGTCTTTACCGGACCGAGTTTGAGTTTATAGTTTCCGGAAAAATACTTTCAGAAGAAGAGCAGTATGAGCGCTATGTAAAGATAATAAAAAAAATGGGGGGAAAACCGGTTTACTTCAGGGCGCTGGACCTTGGGAGCGATAAGCCCGCTCCCGGGCTTAAATATATGAGGGAGGAAAACCCGGCCCTCGGACTGAGGGGCGCCCGCCTGCTGGAATCAAACCTTAAGCTTCTTAAAACCCAGGCCAGGGCTCTGGCAAGGGCTTCCGCGGAAGGTAAGGCGCATGTTATGATCCCCATGATAGTAAGCAGCAGGCAGTTTACAGATATAAAAAAAGAATTTTTTTCAGCCATAGAGGATATAAAGGAATCAAATATATCCTTCGGGGCTATGTTTGAGGTCCCTTCCGCCTGCCTTGACGCCCGGGAAATATTAAAGGAATCCCATTTTGCCAGCATAGGAAGCAACGACCTGATACAATACCTGTTTGCAGTGGACAGGAATAACGATTCTGTAGCCTATGCTTATGATCCGGACCGTGAAGTTTTCTGGAATCTTTTACGGTCAATTGCGGATGCGGCTTCGGAATGGGACCGGCCCATCTCCATATGCGGAGAGATTGCGGCGGAACCTAAGTACCTGGAAAAGATACTTGACAGCGGCATAAGCACGGTTAGCGTAAGCCCCCGGTTTATACCTGAGGTAAGGAGCAGCGCTTCTGCTCTTAAGTAAGAAGCGTAAAGTAATGTAAAAGTTATTAAGGAGAATATTAAAATGAATGAGAAAATTAACAGGGAGTTTAATGCCCAGATGATCAGGGAGTTTTATTCAGCCTACCTGTACCTGTCAATGGCCTCGTATTTTGATTCGGTAAACCTTGAGGGTTTTGCCAGCTGGATGAAAATGCAGGCCCGGGAAGAGATGTATCACGGAATGAAATTTTATGATTTTATAATTGACAGGGGGGGAAATATCCAGCTGGAGGATATAAAAGGGGAAGAGGCTGTATGGAAAAGCCCTGTTGAAGTTTTTGAGCATACCCTTAGCCACGAAAAAAAGGTTACCTCATTTATAAATGACCTGGTGGATATGGCAATTGAAGAGTCCGATCATGCAGCAAACAATTTCCTTCAATGGTTTGTTTCCGAGCAGGTAGAGGAAGAGTCCACTGCCGACGGCATACTTCAAAAACTTAAGCTGACCGGAAAGGATAGCCGGGCCCTTTTTATGATTGATAATGAACTGGGCCGGCGGGTTTTTTCTCCACCTTCGGAGGGTAAATAAGGAGGGCTTAAACCATGCCCAAAAAAAAGGAAGAAAATAAAAAAGAGGAAGGCTGCTTTAAAAGCTTCACCCTTTTTCTTCTGCTTGTTCTCGGAGGCCTGTTTCTGGTAGTGTTTGCGGGCTACCGGTGCATCCGTCCGATGGTTTTAGAAAATACCGCTCATTTTGAAGAGTCAGCTTTTAATTTCAGCCCGCCGGACGGATTTGTTTCCAGGAGGGCCCCCCTTTTACCCCGGGACTCCGGCATAAAGCTGGCTCTCTTCTCCGGAAGGGAGGATAGAGAAGAAAGCTTAAACAGCTTTTCTTCTGCCATTTCCGCCGGAGGGTGGAGGAGGCAAGAAACGGGTGAAGTGATAAAAGAGGCCAAAAAAAGCGCCTCTTTCGGTTTAAGTCTGCTCAAGCGAAAGGGAAATAGCCTCTTTTTTACCCGTGGCGATAATTTTCTGCATATAAATGTTTTCAGATTCTGGGGCAGAAGCTATGCGTTTATCGTATCCGGTAAGAAAAAACTACTTGCAGCAGATGAAGATCTTTTTTAAGCTTGTTTTAGGGGCCTCGCTATTATTTTTTTCGGGCTGCGGAGCCAGGAAACCGGCTTTGGAAAATGAGATAAATGAAGTTTATATGGAAAAAGAGATAGAGTTTAAAACAGTAGAAAAAGATTATTACGGTGGGCTTTCCCGGGAAAAAAAGATAATAATTAAAGACCCTTCCTCCTGGGAAGAGCTTTGGGGCCGCCTTTACGAGGGAAGGGTGCCATCTCCTCCTCTTCCCCGGGTAAACTTAAAAAAAGAAGTTATTGCCGCTATTTTTATGGGCAAAAAACCCACCGGAGGCTACCGCGCACTTATAAAAAATATTTATTTTTCTGAAAAGAGTTTAAAGATTTACTACAGGTTCATATCCCCTCCCCCCGGGTCTATTTTAACCCAGGCATTCACCAGTCCTTTCCATATTGTTTCATTTAGGGTTCCGGGGGAGTTCGGGGAAGTTAAGTTTAAGAAAATTGACGATTAAAAGCATAGGTGTGGATATAGACGGGGTAATAGTGGATACTCCCCGGGTTTTCTTGGATTATATAGAAAAAATAACCGGCAAAAAATTTTCCCGGGATCAGGTAACCTCCTATTTTTTTCATCAGTGCCTGGATATAGATGAGGAAGTATTTCACCGGGCAATGAAAGAAATGATTGATGACTGCATATGGGGGAGCATATCTTTTTATGATGGGGCACTGGAGGCGCTTAGAAAAGCTGCTGAAAAACATAGGCTATATATTGTAACCTCCCGGCCGGAGAGCGCGGTAAAACCCACCTTAAAATGGCTAAAGGATTGGAAGATAAAAACAGAAGAAGTAGTATTTACCTCAATGGATTCAAAACTTTCTTTCCTGAAAGCAAAAAAAATAGATCTTGACTATTTCATTGAGGACCGTTTGGAGTTTGCAGTGGAAATAGCTCCTGCCGTAAAAAAAGTTTTTCTGGTGGACAGGCCCTGGAACAGGCAGGGGGCTTTAAAGGAAAAAATAGCTCGTGTCCCGGGCCTTAAACAGGCTTTTGATATAATTGAGGATCCCGGCCTGCTTACAGGAAGAGCCTTGACAAATAAGAAAAAAAATATAATCTAATCAACAGGAGAAAAAGGTTTATTACCGGAGGCCATTAAAATAGATATGGAAGAAAGCTATATAGCTTTTAAAAGGTTGCTAAAGGTCATACCCGCCCGTAAGAGTCAGGTTAATCTTAACTGCAGGGGATTCTCTTTCCCCGTCAACTTCTGCTATTTTATTAAAATTTCTTTAAAGCCAGGGGGGGGGCTGTGACTAAGGTCACTGAAATGAGCATATTAACATTTATAATAGAAACAGGGAAAACAAAAAATTTCAGTTCAGTAAATTATGAGAATATTTTTCTAAGGAGAAAATAGAATATGCAAACTAAAC
>PWQF01000093.1 GCA_003556865.1 Elusimicrobiota bacterium
AGCGGGAATAGCCCTGGGGCTGCCTGTTATGATCACGGCTGTTTTAGCGGCAGCGGCTGCTTCTCTTTTAAAAAGCATTAACCCCCGCAGTAATAATAATCATTATGCCCTGATGATTATTGCAGGGTGGTCCGGGGCTGTGATACTTGCAGCCAACACATATCACGGGGAAGTGGCCGGTGAAACTTTTTTAAGGGGACAGCTATATTTTACCCATACGGGCCATTTAATAGGAGCCGTTTTTCTGGCCGGCCTGATACTGGGTATGGTTAAATGGCTCTCCCCCCGCCTGCTTACAGAAAGATTTTTTCCGGATTATTATTCCGCAAATAATATTTCTGCAGGCAAACACCGGCTGCTCTTTTCGGCTTTTGTAATATTTTCTGTGGTCCTGGGTACGGTTTCCATGGGCGCTTTTCCTGCTTTTGCCATGTTTTTTGTTCCATCCTGGGTGGGGTTTGTAATAGTTGAGGGTTGGAAGAGGTCGCTTATTGCAACTGTTATAATTGGGGTCCTGGCCTATTTAATATCATTTACTGCCGCAGTACTGGGAGATCAGCCCTTCGGCCCTTTACTTATGGCCGTTCTGGCAGCATTTTCACTGCTGAGGCCTCTGGGGAGATACCTTAAGTGCAGAAGTTCTGCAAAGATTAGAGATTGATTTTAAATTCTAATAAAAGAGCTGAGTGAGCTTTAAGAGTAAACTTAAAAACAGAATTACCTGATTTAACTGAAGGCTGAATTGTTTCCGACTTCATTTTTGAGTTTTCAGTAATTTTTTCTTTTTGATTTTCCGTTAAGTTTCCCGGCCGCCCTATTTTTTCCCAGACTCTTTTAGGGTTGGTGGTTTGAGAGTCTATTCTTAAAATATTGCCCGTGCCTTTATAATTTCCTTTTAAGTTAACTTCAATTATTTCATCTTCTATTTTTCCTGAGGGAACCTGGTGATTACATATTATTAATTGAAAAGTCTCTTTTTTAATGAAGGCTCCAGCCTGGCAGGTGGGGGAAAAAGAAGTTTCTATATCCACACTTTTCTCCCCCAGCATGGAGAGCATCTGAAAAGCCCGGTAAGAAGGTTTGGGGATGCCTTCCTTGGTAAGAAGTCCGAAACCCCCGTGAAAAGGAGTTTTCGGAAAGCCGGTCTCTTCAAAAATATCGGAGAAGGTCCAGAAAGAATAAATAGGGACAAGGCCCCCTGCATCAAGAACGGTTTTTATTATAAATGGAGCCATATATATTTCATCATGATAATGGTCTCTTGCTCCCGGAGAGCTGTTCCATTCTGTGTAAAAGAGAGGATACCTTCCGGCCTCTTCTTTTGCTTTTAATGTCATTTCCTTAAGCACTCCTCTTTTTACAGACATAATTTCCTCTTCCAGGTCTTTTTCAAACCCAAGGGCAGTATCGGTAGGGTAATGGTGAGTCGAGATAAAGTCAAAAGGAACTTTTTCTTTCCGGCAGAAACTAATAAATTCAGGTATCCACTCGTTTTTTGCAGTAGCCGGGCCGCCTACTCTTATATGTTTATTTAGGGATTTTAAGGCTTCAGCGGCTTCCCGGTAAAGATAAAAGTAATCAGTCATATTTCCGCTCCAGAAATCTTTTAAGTTAGGTTCATTCCAAATCTCAAAAAACCATTCTCTCACCCTTGCTTTACCGTATCTTTTTAAGAGAAAAAGAGTAAATTCCCGGACTGCTTCTTTCCACCGGGTTAGGTCTTTAGGTGGAGTTATGTTTCCCTTGTAGGTGAAGACGGTTTTTTTTCCTGACGCTAGGGAGGAGGGCATAAAACTCAGTTCCACGAACGGCTCCATTCCTGTCTCCAGTATGCTGTCATAAAGGCGCCCTATATTTTTAAAATCCAGCTTTTCTCCGCCGCCGGTCATCTGGTCGTTTAGAATTCCGTGAAAACGGACCCGCTTAAAACCCGCCTCATCCCGGATTTTTCCCAGCTGTTCTCTCCAGTCTCTTCGCAGGCCCAGAAAGGCATGGCCGCTTCCTATGGATTCTTTGAAAAAATGAGGAAATTTATTAGCTGATAAAGCCGCCTTCACATATATTTTCATAACATATCCTATATTAGCTCTTTCTTTAATCTCACTCAGCGCCAGTAGTTATTATATACCAGTTTTATTATAATAAGTCACGTTCCGGGTTTTCACACTTTTTAAAGGAAATTTTTAACTGTTGTTAAAGAAATAACAAAATGCTATAATCGCATCCATAAACTTATTTTTTAGTTTTTCAGGTAAATTTTAACAGGGATATTATAAAGGAAAAAAGAGAAGAAATGGTTAATTTTTTAGATAAGTACAGCTGCAGGGATAAGAGTTTTCAATTAAGTGAAACCCTGGCTGATAAAAAAAATCAGAACGTCAATGAATCCAAATTCACGCTGGGCAACGGTTTTATCGGATCCAGGGGAATATATGAGGAGAACCCCTACGGAGCTATACCCGGAACCTATATACCGGGCATATTCGACCAGTCCGGAGCCCAGGTGGAGGAGAGGGTTAACCTGCCAAATCCAGTACATTTCATAATTGCGGCCGAGGGGGAAAAGTTTGATATTTTTGCCATGAAAACCCTGTCTCATAGAAGGATCCTGGATATGAAAAAGGGCGCGCTTATAAGAAGAACCTTATTTAAAGATGCCAGGGGAAGGGAATTTATTTACCAGTCCATTAGATTTTTCAGTATGGATAACCCCCACATAGGGGTAATGAGAGTATCCCTTAAGCTTATAAAGGGCTCGGCATCGCTTACGGCTGTAGATGATATTGACGATTCCGTATATAATGCCGGGGGGCTTATGATGGCCAAAAAACGCCATTTTAATACTGTAAAGGCAGATAAGAAAGGAAATTTAAATTATATATCCTTTAAGACCAACTCTTACGGACACCTGATATCATTTGGCGACAGCCTTAAAATTAAAAAGGGGCAGCAGGAAAAAATTTTAAAAGAAAGAATTTATGATTTTAAATTAAATGGCGGGGAAGAGATTACTTTTACAAAAATATTCTGTATAAAGACTTCTCTTGATTACAGTTCCAAATCCCTTAAGCGGGAGACCTTTAGGGACCTGAATTCGGCCCTGGATGAGGGGTTTAACCCGCTGTTTAAGGACCACTCCCGGGCTTTTGAAAAAAAATGGGAGGCAGCTGATGTTTTAATAAAAGGCGACAGCCACTCCCAGGCAGCCCTGCGATTTAATATTTACCATATGCTTATATCCGCTTCTGAAAAATACGGGCGTTACAGCATCGGTGCCAAGACCTTAAGCGGGGAGGGATACCGGGGGCATATATTCTGGGATACAGAAATATACCTTATTCCCTTTTATATTTTTACGGAACCGGCTGTAGCCAGGGAGCTGCTGCTGCTGAGATATAATACGCTGGCGGAAGCTAAAAAAATAGCAAAGTCCAGGGGTTTCAGAGGGGCCATGTTTCCCTGGGAGTCTACAGTTAAGGGTTCAGAAGAGACCCCCCGATATGCCAAGGGGCTTGACGGTTCAATTGCCCAGGTTTTTACTCAGGACTATGAGCATCATATAACTGCCGATATAGCCTTCGGCGTCAGTTATTACTGCCAGGTTACCGGCGACCGGGATTTTATGCTTAGGTATGGAGCGGAGATAATACTGCAGACTGCAAGATTCTGGGCCAGCAGGGTGGAAAAGAAGGGCAGGAATTATCATATAAAAGGGGTAATAGGTCCGGATGAGTTTCATGTAAATGTGGATGATAACGCCTTTACAAATTATATGGCATCCTGGAACTTAAAGAGGGCCTGGGAGCTTTGTATGGAGCTTAAGGACGAGGCTCTATTTAAAAAACTTAAAAAAAAGCTTAAGATCAGAAAAAATGAGCCAGAAAAATGGAAGTTTATTTCTTCACGAATAGTGCTTCTGAAATCAAAGAAATACGGTATAATAAAGCAGTTTAGCGGCTATCTCAGGAAAAAAGAAGTAAAAGTTGAAAGTTATGACCGCTATTTTATGCCTGAGGCCCCGAAGTATACGGAAGAGGTCGGCCTGGAGCCCACCCGCTTTATAAAACAGGCGGATGTAGTTCTTCTTTTCTGCCTCTTTCCTGATGATTTTTCAGATAGCGTTAAGAAAAAAAATTATGATTTTTACATAAATCGTACTCTCCATAAATCTTCTCTCTCTTTTTCCGCCCACGCAATAGTGGGTTCGCAAGTGGGGGACCGTTTCCGGGCTTTTAACTGTTTCTGGGCCGCGGCCAATATAGACATTATGAATGTAGCGGGCAATACCCGGGACGGGATTCATGCCGCAAACCTGGGGGGGGTATGGCAGTCGCTGGTTAAAGGTTTCGGCGGATTGAAAATCAGCAGCGAAGGTTTAAGTATTTATCCCCGCCTGCCGGGTAATTTTAATAAAATAAAATTTAAATTTTATTATTTATCTGATAGATACGAAACTGAAATTTCTCATAAGTTTCTGAAGTTAAAAGTTATTCCCCAAAATTCTACGGACCGGAAGAGGAGAGAGTTAAAAGTTTTCGGCAAAAAAGAAAAGATCACGCCTTTCAGGAAGAAAACCTTTAAAGCAGCGGAGGAAAAGAAAATGATTACAGCAAAAGAGATAATGAAAAAAGAAAATATGGTGACCGTCAGTGAAAATATGCCTGTTGTGCAGATAGGGCGCATAATATTAGAAAAGAAGGCTTCAAGCGCTCCTGTGGTCGATAAGGATAAGAGACTGAAGGGGATAATTTCTGAAATTAATATAATTGAGTCTACGGGGAAAGACAATTTTTCAGATTTAAAAGCAGTGGATATAATGAAAAAAAATGTAGTAACCGTAGATATTAACGACCCCCTTGAAGAGATAACAAAAACTTTTACTAAATATCCCTACCGCCGCCTCCCCGTTCTGGATGGAGAAGAAGTGAAAGGGGTAATAACCAGAAGGGATATAATTGCTGACTTTCTGGGCGGCTTCTACTGATATAAATTTAATTCTTTTTTCCTGTCACACTATACCCGGGCTCTGGACTTGAAAAAAATATTTTAATTGTTAAAATATTTAATAATGAAAACATTTAAAAATGAAAATTTTCTGGAAAGAGCCTTTGTGGCAGTTCCGCGTATGAAAAAGGCCCTGGCCTTCAGAATTTCCGGTGATATACTCAAGTATGATCTCTCCCTGGCGCATGCTCTTATCATAAGGGAGATTTCCCGCCTGGAGGCTCCCAGTATGGGGGAGCTGGTGAAAAACCTTGATATTTCCTGCGCTATGATGACCCACTTTATTGATCAGCTCCAGGAGAAAAAGCTTGTCAAAAGAAAAAGGTCTGATTCCGACCGGCGGGTGGGTCACGTCATTCTCACAAAAAAAGGGAACGATATGCTCAGGCGGATACAGAATGCCCATACGGAAAATCTTAAGAAGCTTCTCTTAAAGTTTTCTCCCGGAGACAGGGAGGTTTTCATAGACTCCTTTGAAAAGCTCTACGAAATTATCATAAAGTACGGAGAAATAGCAGATGAATAAATTTTTGTTCTTATTTTTGTTGCTGTCCTTAATATTCCACAGCCCAGCAGCAGCTTATTCGGCGGAGACAGTTCTTATGACCCTTGAGGAGTGTATTCAGAGCGCAGAGGAGCATAACAGGAGCCTGCTTGCAGCCAGAGAAAAGATAGAGGAGGCG
>PWQF01000138.1 GCA_003556865.1 Elusimicrobiota bacterium
CGGCCGAGACTTTCAGTCCCGGGGATAGTGAAGATGAAGAGTTAAGCCCTGAGCCTGAAGAAGATAGCGGCAAAGAGGATGAAGGCGAGGTGTTTGACCTGGCGGGTGAAAATACGCAAGACGAAACCGCAGCCGAGCTGTCCGGTGAGGAGCCTGATACCGAGAAGCCTTCCATAGAAGACCCGGCCGAGACTTTCAGTCCCGGGGATAGTGAAGATGAAGAGTTAAGCCCTGAGCCTGAAGAAGATAGCGGCAAAGAGGATGAAGGCGAGGTGTTTGACCTGGCGGGTGAAAATACGCAAGGCGAAACCGCAGCCGAGCTGTCCGGTGAGGAGCCTGATACCGAGAAGCCATCCATAGAAGACCTGGCAGAAACTTTCAGTCCCGAGGATACAGGGGGAAAGGAGTTAAAAGAAACTCTTGAAAATCAGGATGAAAATATTGATGAAGATAAATCAGTCTCCGGCAAAGAGAATTCAGAAGAAAAAAATATTCCCACCTTTGATCTCAGTGATGTTTCCCGGGAAATAGAAGAAGCGGAAAAAATAAACAATGATGCTGAAAAAGAAGTACCGGAAGCTGAAGATGAAGCTTCCCGGCTGGAGCGCGAGCTGGATGAAAATATTGCCGATATTGATTTTAGTTTAGATGAGTTAGATGAAAAAGAGAGCGGCGCCTCGGAAGATATACAGAAAGAAATAGAGGAAATTGAAACTGAATTAAAAAATGATGCTGAAACGGAAGGCAAGGAGAAGGAGGAGCCAGGTGAGGAGATGGAAATAAGCGAAAAAAAAGATGAAGAAAGCGAAGTTGATAATTCAGATAAAACGGAAGAAAATGAACTAGAAAAAATCCAGGCAGAAGAAAAAGAGCCAAAACCAGAAAAAGAGCATAAAAAACAGAAAAGAGTTTCTACCCGAATATTTGCTGTTATCTTAATTTTAGTTTTAATTTCCGGAGGCGGATATTATTATTACCAGAATATAATTGAAGAGATTAAAGTTGAAGAAGAGATTCTGGTAACAGCTCCTGAACCGCCTGTAGCGCAAAAGGAAGAGCCAACAAGTCCATATCTGTATACAAATGCCCGGGAGGTTAGGGAAGATATTAGTGACGGTATAGTAAATTTGGTATGGGAGACTTCCGATAGGCTGGAAAAGGTGCGTAACTTTTATAAAAGCCGCATGAAGGCAATGGACTATGTATGTGTAAAAGATGATTTGTCACCCGGGGAAAACTTCTCACATATGGTATTCAGGAGGCAGGATGGGATGGTGCTGGCTGTTGTGCTTAAATATGACCAGGACCGTGTTGCAGCAAATGTAAGCCATGTCCATTAAGTGAGCGCTTTATTTACTGCAGATTTACACCTCAAAGTCAGTAATTCAGAAGAAGATTATAAAAATTTTTTTAGTTTTTTAAATAAAGTAGAAGAAGAATTCCAAAAACTGTTTATCCTGGGAGATTTTTTCAGTTACTGGTTTGAACATCCGAAATTTGACCTGGGCTTGATGAACCCCGCCCTTAAGTCCCTTAAAGAATTATCGAAAAAAGGGATAAAGATTTATTTTATTCCCGGGAACAGGGATTTTGCAGCCGGTTCTTTTTTTAAAAAACATTCTGGAGTCAGCTTTATCGGGGAAAAAAAAACTGTTAAATGCAGGGCGGGTAAAACTCTTTTATGTCACGGGGACGGGTTGGCAAAAAAAGATTTTAGATATCAGTTGTGGAGAAAGATAATAAGGTCGCCCGGCGCCTCTTTTATTTTTAAAAACCTGCCTGTTTCCGGAGCTATAGCCTTTGCCGATACCATAAAAAAAAGGGGGCAGGGAAAAATTTCTCAACAGAAAGTTGCCCGTATGATTGAAGAGGGAGTGATAGCTGAATTTAAAAAAGGATATGAAGTCATAATAGCAGGGCATGCCCACTTTAAAATGCATAAAAAATATGTGATTAAAGGAAAAGAAAAAAACCTCTACCTACTGCCTGAATATAAATATCCCGGGGAATTTCTGGTTTTAGACAATAAAGGCCGGTTCAGGTTTAAGTCCTTGAATTAGCTTTTTTTCTTAACTGCCATTGAGTCAAGGGTGTCCGCAGCATTTTCAGCACTATCGGAAATAAGTCCAAGCTGATAGATAAGCATTTTAATATGGAGTTTCTCGTCAAGAGTAAGTTTTTTGCTTTTAAAAACTTTTTCTGTAAGATGCCATTCCAGACTGTCTGATTTTTCTTCTACACTGTTTACTTTTTTTATATGTTTATTTATAGCTGAAAAATCAGTAAAAAAACTATTCATTGCTTTCTGAAGTTCCTTGGCCGCATCAGCTCCCATTACAGCTATTTTAATAAATTCTTTTTTAAACCTGTCCGGTATTTTCGGATGCTGTGTAATTAAAAAATCACATATTGATTCAGCATGGTCCGCTATTTTATCCTGCCGGGCCAAATAGGATACAAGATCTTCTCTAAGCATAGGCATAAAAGTTCCCCCGCACATCAATTCAATAAGTTTCCTTCTTATGGCGTCTGCTTCCGCTTCATTCAGATGAGTCTCATAAGCTTTTTCACGGGACTTTTCATAGTTGTCCTGGCAGTATAAGGTGAAAGTCTCGGTCATGCTGCTGATGGTGCGGCAGACCAGATTAATATGGGAGCTAAAGAGTTCCTGTGCTTTTTTTTCGCTGCTGCGGCGGATCATTCAGGTTGCGTTAATTTTGTGGTAGGGAATCAGCCAATCATCCCCTTCAGGGGATTTTTTAACGGGATATATTTCATCTACAATTTCACGGGGTTCAAACCAAAGCTTTATCTCCCTTTCCGCTTCAGCCGGATTGGCGGAGGTATGTATTACATTTTCATATACCCCTTCTGTGGTTATTCTTCCGTAGGCTCCCCTCACCGTGGTTGGATTAGCTTCTTCAGGATTTGTTGCTCCCGCCAGGATTCTGACCTTGCTTATCGCCTCCTCACCCCTGTAGACAAGAGCAAGCACCCGCATATAGTCTTTACCGTGAATCTGCCCTTTTATATATTTTTTCAGTTCTTCAAAAAAGGGCATATCTTTAAGGTGGTGGTAGTGCTTTTCGGCAAGCTCGTCAGTTACTCTTACAACTTTGGCTCCCACTATTCGTAGCTGGGTTTCAGATAATTTTGTTAAAATATTACCGGTAAGCGACTTTTTGAGGCCATCCGGCTTTATCAGTACAAGTGTTTGTTCCATCCCGGATTTTTTTTTATTGTTTTTTTTATTCATTCAGATTAAATGGGCTAAAAGATAACAGCATCACTATTTTTAGCTTTAGACTTTCTTACCTACGCTTATATCAAAAAATTAATTTAAAAGTCAAGGAGGATTTAAATATTATCTTGATATAAATGCCTTTTTAATATTTAAAACTTGACTTTAACTTTATCATATTATAACATTTTTTATAAAAATGATAGAGAAAACCATAAAAAAAATAATAGAGACCGAACAAAAAGCTTCCTCAAAAATCAGCAGCGCCCGTAAGAAAGCAAAGCAGGACATAGTTAAATTAAACCGGGATATTGAAAACAGGTGGGATGAGATTCGTAAGTCGCTTTCAGGGGAAAAAGAGGCAGTCATAAATGAATACAGGGAAGAATCTGAAAAGAAAATAAAAAAAATAAAAGAGAAAGCGGAAAGTGAATTATCTGCCGTCGCGCGGGCGGAAAATAAAAATACGGAAATAGCTGCTCAAATACTGAAGATTTTTCTGGAAGGTGAAATTTGATTTGGCAATAAGAGAGTTATTGAAAGCCCATATAGCTTTTTCGGCCAGAGACAGGGAAGAAGTTTTTAAATCCCTTCAAAATTGGGGATGTCTTGAAATTTTTTCAAGGAAAAAACTGGTAGATACTGATACTGAAGAGACCGAAAAATATATAAATAAACTCACTTTTTTAACCTCATACCTTTCTCCTTTTACTCCTAAAAATTCCATTTTTAAAAAACTTAAACAGGGCCGCCCGGTAATTACTGCCGAAAAGTTTAAGGAAATAAAAGATAATACAAATTTAAGCAGGGACTATGAAAAATTAAGAGAAACTGAAAAAAAGATCCGGTCCCTGGAAACAAAAATTGAGGAAGCCTTTAACCGCCTCCAAGAACTTCAGCCTGTTATCAAACTTAATCTCAAGGGAGAAATGCTCAGCACGGAAAAAACCTCTACTGTCGTGGCTTTAACTGCTGAAAAAGGAGAGATCGAATATCCGGAGATATTTAAAAGAGTTATTATTAATCAGGTAGAAAATGTCTCTCCCCGGGTTTTAACGTTTACATATTTTAAAACTGATAAAGAAAAAGTTTCCGGCGCCCTGGAAAAGCTTTCTCTTCATACTTTAAGGCTTGACCCCCAAAATACACCCTCACGGGAAGCTTCTCTTCTTAAAAAAGAGATAAGCAGTTGTGAAAATGAAATTAAAGGCATTCTGGATACAACTAAAACTAAATATCTACCTCATGTAAAAAATTACTTTGCTCTCCTTGACTACTATGAAAGCCTGCTCCGGAGAGAAGAAGAGGCGGGCAAGGCTATGGAAACGGATTATGCAATGATTATATCCGCCTGGTGTCCGGCTGATCTTCAAAAAAAGCTTATTTCCTTAATGGATTCCACTGGAGTTGAGTATCACCTGGAATTTGAAAAAGCTTCAGCTGAAGATAATCCTCCGGTATCCCTGAAAAATTCTTATTTTCCGGCCTCATTTGAAGTTGTAACCGATCTTTACGGCAAGCCCAGGTACGGCAGCGTGGATCCGACACCGTATCTTAGCGGTTTTTTTGCCTTTTTTTTCGGGCTATGCCTGGGTGACGCGGGATACGGTATAATACTTACAGGGCTTTCTATCTGGTCTATTAAGTTTCTTAAGATATCTAAAGCAGCCCGTAAATTTATGAGACTGATACTCTACAGCGGTCTGGCGGCTGTAGTTGCCGGGATTTTAAGCGGAAGCTGGTTTGGGGATGCCCTGGACGGAGTGGGGGTTGTAGAGGGACTGAGAATAATTAATCTTATGGACCATCCTGAATATTTTCTTTATTTTTCCATACTGCTGGGATTTATACAGGTAGTATGCGGCCAGGTGATTGCTGCAGGATTGAAGATAAAAACCGGCCGGCTTAAGGATAGCTTATATGAAGATTTACCTAAAATCATATTCATTGTGGGAGCATCGCTGTACATTGTTAATGCCCTGGCCTTAAATAAAGAGTTTCTTAACCGCTGGGGTATTTATTTTTCCGGTTTAGGGATAATCGGACTCCTTTTTTTCAGCGGTCACAGCGCGAAAAATATTTTTCTCCGTCCGCTTAAAGGACTGGGAAATATTTACGGAATGATTGATTACTTTAAAGATATGGTCTCTTATTCACGGATTTTCGCCCTGGGAATGGCCACGGCAATACTGGCAATGGCTATTAATGAAATATCCAGGCAGCTTCCGGATATGCTGGGAGCTGCCGGGTATCTGGCCATACCTGCTGTGCTTATTCTGGGTCATCTGGTGGTTAATCTGCTCATGAGCTGCCTCAGCGGTTACGTGCACACTTCACGGCTTCAGTACGTGGAGTTTTTTACTAAATTTTTTGAAGGTGGAGGAAGGAGTTTTAAAGCATTCAGAAAAACGGAAAAAAGAGTCCTGTTTTCTGAA
>PWQF01000151.1 GCA_003556865.1 Elusimicrobiota bacterium
CCCGCATCTTCCAGAATAGCAGTATTTTCCTGCCAGCTTTTCATATCTCCGCTATCATTACCGGTTACCGGCCCACCCGTTGAAGCTATAGTAAGGCGGGAAGGGAATTCATTCCTGAGGCGGGAAATCTCCCCGGCAACTCTGTCCAGCAGATGACCTGAAACATTATCACAGTTACCGTAGGTCTTATCAGAAAAAGCATGCATATATTCTGAAGGTATATGTATGGGACCCTCCTTAAATGAAGTCTTCATCACCCCCCCTGCCCATCCGGCCTCGTAAGCCTTCTTCATCTGAAGATAGCCGTCAGTGGGCGGAGCCGCTGAAAGTAAAAAAGGGCTTCTTATCTTCTGTCCGAAAAAATCTGTTTCCAGGTTAACCGGTTTACCCGCATAACCGGCCAGGGAGCAGGTGCTTTTTTTATTTTCCTTTATTTCAGGGGGATCCGTATCCATAAGATAGCTGTGGACTTCAAGGGCGGCATTTTTACCTGATGCCGAAGCTTCCACCACCGTAGAGGGACCGTTAAGAGCATCCCCGGCAAAAAATATAAACTCCCCGTTACCCGCAGGAAGCAGGGCTCTGTTTCCTATGGCTATTATAACCATACCTATATCTTTTCTCACGGAGGAGCTTCCGGCTATGTCGGATATTTTACTTAAGTCAAACTTATCGCCCTCTAAACTTACCTTCACGGTATTTACCGACCCGATACTGCCCTCCTCCCCTTCAATGGAAACTATGCTTGTGCGGGGGTTAACTTCTATATTATGCTCCAGAATCTCTTCCCTCTCCCTGGGAGTAAGCGCCATTTCAGCATTAGTTTCAAGGGCAAATATTTCTACCCTGTCAGCACCCCGCCGGGAAGCTTTTACTGCGCAGTCCAGGGCCGTAGCCCCTCCTCCTATAACTGCAACATTTCCGGATACCGGAATCTTTTCTGAGGAGAGAAAAGTAATTGAATCCACTGCAAGATCCTGCCCCTCTATCCCGGGCATAATAGGCTCCCAGAGTCCGGTTGCCGCTATCACTGCATTATATTCAGAGGATAATTCCCCCAGCCGGCTGAGGGCAGCGGATCTTTTAATTTCAATATCCCCCAGGCTCTTTATAAAATCAATATCCCCCTCAAGAATTTGCCACTCAAGCCTATGGCCGGGTATAAGGCGGCAGATTCCCCCTTCCGCTTCAGATGCTTCATATATATCCACTTTATACCCCAGCTGCCCCAGTACGGCGGCGGCAGCCAGCCCGGCAGGTCCGGCACCTACTACGGCAACTTTTTTATCTAAGGAATCTTTAATCTTAAAGTTTAAAAACCGGCCGGACTGCCTGGCTCTCCATATTATCTCAGCCTGAAGGGAAGGGATATTAATGGCCCCGTCAAAAAGCTTTCGGGAACATTCTGCCATACAGAACCTGTCGGGGCAGACCATTCCGCATACTCCTCCCACCGGGTTATCTTTTAATATTATGGCTGCTGCGCGGGAAAAATCCTCTTCTTTCATTTCCCTGGCAGCCATTATGAAATCAGCAGGAGAACAGTTTGCCGGACAGGCATCCCGGCAGGGTTTCTCGCTGCAGAACTGGCATCTTTCAAGTTCTGCCTTAAGCTGCTTATCTGTAAAAAGCAGACCTTTTTTCTTATCTTTATATTTATACATAACAGGTAAACTCCTTGATTTATTATCTTTCTTCGCGCATCTTTAAAATTTTATTTTATATATATCATCCCTCAATTTCAATCCTGGCCAGTTTTTTAACTCCCGCAAGCAGGGGAATAAATCCCACGCCGATGCTTATAAGAATAAAGAGTACCCCGAGACCGGCCGCTGCAGCAATGTTTTCAGGTATCATTTGCCGCCTTAGGCCAAAAACGGCCAGGGCTGAGAAAGAAGCCCCATAAAAAAAAGCAATTACCATATAGATAAAGCCTCCCCAGGAGGTCTCTATTTCAGCGGGCCCGGAGGCCTTGAAGCGGGGGTATATGCATCCCATACCCATTGCAAGGCAGCTTAAAGAAGATGCGGCTATAAGTACTGCCGCCGTGCTTAAAATATTAACTAAGGGGGGCACATTAAGTATCAGGTTGGAAAAAATTATAAGGAGGCCGGCCATAATTTCCACCGGGATAAGGTTCATCAAAAACTTTGATCTTACCAGCTTTTTAAGCTGAACCGGGCTGGTTTGAAGTATCCAGAAATTTTCACCTTCCAGGGAAATGCTGCAGAAGGAAAACCTGAGCCCTACGGCAGCTGCCAAAAAAATAATCATTGAGCTGTTTAAAATAACTACCGCGGGCAGTGCCCCTTCCAAATCCAGGGGAAGCTTATATATGTTGAAAAGATATATGGCCACCAGGGCCCCGGTAAGAAAAAGCTGCACCCACTGGCGGGTATCCCTGAAAAAGACCCTTATATCCTTCCTTAAAACAGGTTCAGACGGGAATCTTTTCTTAACGTAACGCTTTTTCTCCTGGCTCTTCACTTTTTCCCACCCAAAAAAAAAGGAGCTCTTAAGAACAAGATAATAGATTATAACCCAAAAGGCGGCAAAAAGAAGGAGGGCTACGGTGGGATGAAGCCATCCCTCACCCCCCCGGGCCCAGGATATAACTGTATTTCCCATCCAGTAGGAGGGCAGGTAAGGGGCCCGCGGGATCCTCAGCATATCAAGATATTCCACGGCCAGGGCCCCCTTCTCCGGGCGGAGGAGTTCCTCTATATTTAAGGTGCGCAGAACCATATAAAGAACTGTTCCTATCACCACCAGCCCGGCAGTCATAAAATTACTGGCCTTTCTTGCCGGAAAAACCCTTACCGATGCCGCTGCCGCTGTCATTCCCGCCCCGGAAATTATAATTAAGAAGAGCCCAAAATTAAAAAATATAAAAAGATAACCTTTAAGGGGTATTGAATAGTTAAAACCCAGGCCGGCAAGAACCGGGATAAAGACCAGCATACTCATCCAGCCGGAAATAAAAGTATTTTTAATCAGCCTTTCAATAATCAATATCCCCCGGTGCAGAGGAATTGTAAAAACATAATTATTTTCTTTGTTAAAGTACAGGGTGGAAAAAGCTGTAATAACGGAGGAATAAAAAAGCAGGACCATCAGGGCGGTAAATATGGTGGCCAGAAGTCTGAAAAGAATAGCGCTGCCGACCAGGGGGGCGGACTTTATATATCCTGCCGTGCGGAAAAAACCTAAAAAAATCAGACCCATAAAAATAGCGGCCAAAAAAAGCGGGATTAAGAATTTGATCCTGATTTTTTTAAACTTTTTCAATCCCCTTAAGAGCTGGCGCCGGCGAAGAAAAAAAAGAAGTCCGAGAGTTTTAAGGGCTTCAGCCACCGGAAGTTATGGAGAGATAAATTTCTTCTAAATTTTTTGAAATTCCATCTTCTGATTTACGGCCCCTGATCTGGGAAGCTATCCGGTCCAGCTCTTTTATGCTGCCGGAGGCGGCAATACCCCCCCTGTCTATGATGGAAATAACCCCGCAAAGCTTCTGGGCATCTGAAAGGGTGTGGGTGGAAAGAAAAATAGCCGATCCGGCATCGGCCAGACTCTTAAGCATATTTCGTACAGTCAGCACCGCCTGGGGGTCAAGCCCCACCATGGGCTCGTCAAGTATGATAATTTCCGGAGACCGCATTGCCAGGGAAGCAAACAAAAGACGCTGTTTCATGCCGTGGGAATAGGAATCAATCAGCTGGTGAGCCACTCCCGAAAGCCCCATACGGTCAAGGTGTTCATCTATGGAACCGGCCCCTCCTGAAAAATTTATTTCGTACAGTTTTGCTATGAACTGCATAAACTCCCGACCGGTAAGCTTTTGGTAAATAAAGGGCCGGTCGGGTATAAAGGCAAATTTTTTTTTGGCCTCACGCGGCTCTTTTTGTATATCCCTGCCCTTTAACAGGACTTTACCCCTGTCGGGCACCAGAAGCCCGGTCATAAGGCGGATAAGAGTGGTCTTTCCTGCCCCGTTGGGGCCCAGCAGCCCGTATATTTCTTTTTCCCTTAACTTTAAGTTTATTCCCTTAAGAGCCCGGGTGGAACCGAAACTCTTGAAAAGGTTTATAATTTCAACAGCAGGAGGCATTAAACTCTTTTCTCTTTAAAAATTTTCCGCGACCTTTTTTTCCGTTTATTTTGAAGTTGCTGTATATTATCTCTCCCCGGGAAAAGGTCATAGACGGAAAACCCGTCAGTTCTATCCCCTCATAAGGAGACCAGTCGCAGCTGGATACCATAAGTGAACTTTTTAATTTAATTTTTTTTGCAGGATCAAAAATAACCATATCTGCATCAGAACCCTCGGCCAGGCTCCCTTTCTGCGGATATAACCCGAAAATTTTTGCGGGATTATGAGAAGTAAGGGCCGCTATCCTTTCCAGTGGAATCTTTCTCTTTAAAAATCCCCGGCTGTATAAAAGGGGAAGGGAAAGCTCCACTCCCCCCAGCCCCATGGGAGTGGTTCGGAAATCCCCGTTTCCCTCTTTTTTCTGGCTGACGGTAAAGGGGCAGTGATCGGTGCCTACCGTATCTATGGTCTCTTCCATAAGCCCTCTCCACAGCTCATTATTATCCTTTTTTGAGCGCAGAACGGGAGCGCAGGCAAAAAGATAACCGTTTTTTTCTTTATAGACACTGTTGTTCAGAAGAAGGTAATGGGGGCAGGTCTCGGAAAAAATATCTTCCCCCTCCAGTTTAAGCCGCCGGATATCCCGGGCTGCCTTGGCCCCTGAAAGATGACATACATATAAAGGGGCACCTGCTTCCCGGGCAAGGATAGAGGCCCTGGAAACTGCTTCTCTCTCTATTACGTCCGGCCGGCTTAAAGGATAGTCGCTTATACGGGTTTTGCCTCTTTGAATAAAATCGCCGGAGATTTTTGAAGATATTATCCCGCTTTCGGCATGGACCATTACCAGGGCCTTTTTTTCAGCGGAAAAGCGCAGGGCCTCGAAGAGACCGTAATCATCAACCCCCCAGCCCTGGGTAGAAGGCATAAAAACCTTAAAACTCCTTACTCCTTCCTTAAGAACCTCCTCCATCTGCCCGGAGCTTTTTTTGACCCAGTCAGTTATCTGGGCGTGAAAAGAAAAATCCACTATTGATTTTAAAGAGGCAGCCTCAGATTTTTCAACTATTCTCTCGGCCATAGTCTGACCCTCTCCGGGAATGGCAAAATCAATAAAAGTGGTTACCCCGCCGGCGGCCGCCGCGCAGCTCCCGGTAAAAAAATCATCGCAGGAAGATGAATTATAGGCCTTAAGCTCAAAATGAACGTGGGGGTCTATAAGGCCCGGAAAGATCAGCTTGGATTCAGCGTTAATCTCTTTCAGATTTCCCACGGGAGAAAGGGAGGGGCCCCTCCGGATTATCTTAGAGCCTTCTATAAGGATATCTTCGGCCGACACCCCTTTTTCGTCTACCAGCCTCCCCCCCTTTATAATTACTTTCCGCTTTTTCATTTTATTTAGATTTTTTAAACTTAATTAAAGAAAGAGACAAAAGCTGCCGGATTTCAGGCCCTTATTATGTTTTCAGTTATCTCCTCAATACTGTTATTGGCGTTCACCAGGACCACTTTTACCTTTATCTTCTTTTTTACGCGGACAAGGACGGTGGAAAATACTAAAAGCGTATCCCCCGGTTC
>PWQF01000130.1 GCA_003556865.1 Elusimicrobiota bacterium
CCCGCGTGTTGTAGGATGGCGCTCAGGGCCACGGGCCACAGTGCGCCGATGTTCGCCCGCAGGCTTGCTAGGGCGTCCTCAGCATCGCCCGCGGGCCATCCGTGCCAGTCGTCACCGCAGGTGTGCCAGGCTTCAACCGCGCCCAGCGGTATCAGCTCGGGTGCGTCCAGGTAGGCCGCGCGCGTCTCGCTCCGGTCCGGTGGTATCCCCACCGCAACCGCCATCGGCCGCCCGTCGCACTCGACTAGGCCGGTTGCCCACAGATCGCCAACGTCCAGGGTTTCGCGCCAGCGCGGCGCGTCCGTAGCGTGCAAGCTCTTCGTGGCGGGTGTACCGCGTCACTGCTACCACCTCAAAACGTCGCTTCGATCTGGTGTGACACGCGCCCCTCCTTGGGGTGCCTGGCATGTACCAACAGCGAGCGCGAGCCTTGCGGGTACAGCTCGCGCCATTCACTCCGCCGCTCTTTCAAGTCCCGCCGCACAAGCCGCACCGCTGCAACCGCGGCTTCAAAGCTCGTCTCTGCCTCTACCGTGCCCAACTCGAACTCCGAGTCGGTCACGTCCGCCTGTACCGATACAAGCCAGGTGGAAGATTCCGGGTTCTGTGTCATCACTCCCCCTCTTCCCGCTTCGCTGCGCGTTCGGCCTTCGCCGCTTCCCGTTCAAGCTCCGTCAAGCCGCGGGCCAGGGCCACACGGGTAACAAGGCTCTTCGTCTGCCGTCCAACCGCGCACTCGGGAATGTGGCCAAGGCGCCCCACAAGGGCGTCTATGCGGGCCACAAGCGCCCTTGGGGCTCGAATCTGAAACGGTTGCGTCGTGTCGTCATGTTCCATCGTTTCATCCTCCGTCATCATCGCCGCCAAGCTCTCCGCGTCCAGCGCGCGGGGGGGTGGGGTCATCCCTAACGCGCCGGCCAACAGGGCGTCGCCGCGCCGCACCCTAACCAGGTCAATCGTCGTCATGCTGCCAGCTCTTTCCGTGCCACGTCGCGAACGGTCGTAGCGCTCCAACCGCGCCCGTTGCGAGTCAGCATCCCGCGCGCTTCGAGACGCGCCGCAATCGCCCGCAGAGTCAGGCCCGCCGCGCGGTATTCGTGCACGGCCGCGATTACCTCTTGTTCTGCCTGGCATGGCTCCAGGGTCCGGCCATCGTCCTTCACTTGAAAGCCGTAGGGGATATGGCCGGTGCGCTCACCACGCGCGCGCTTCGCTGCCAGGGCAACGCGGGTGCGCTCACCGATAAGGGCTCGCTCATAGGCCGCGAAGGCATCGATCATCGTCCGCATCAACTGTCCCGCGGGGCCTTCGTCTTCCGTCCCTTCGCCCGCCGCGCTCACCACGCGCGCGCCGTTGCGCTCCGCCATGCGTTCGGCCATCGCCGCGATCATCACGTCGCGGGCCAGCCGGTCACGTTTCGCCACAATCAACAGCTCCGCCTTGTGCTCTTTCACTTCGCCCAGCGCCGCCAACAGGCCGGGTCGCCGGTCCAGCGGAGCGCCGCCGCTAACTCCAAGGTCTTCGTAGACGGCCACAAGGGACACGCCACGGGCCGCACACCACGCCTCGATTGCGTCTCGCTGCGCCGCGGGGCCGTTCGCTTGTTCGTCCGTGCTTACTCGGATATAGGCTACCGCGGTTTGCTTCGTGTCGGGCGTCGTGTTGCTGGTCATCGTGTCCCCCCCTTCGCTTGCAGATACTACACAATCCGATTGACGCTTGTCAAGTGCTATGTGTGCGGTCTTTTTTTACCGGTCCGGTCGGAGCGGTAATAGGCCGGGGGCCGCACGTCCTGAAACTGTCAGCTCGGTGTCAGGGCCAGATCATAGATCCGCCATCGGGGCCGCTACGGGGCGCCGCGTGCCCGTCGTGTCACAGGCCGCCCGTTGCGCCGTCCAGGGGCGCCGCTGTCATGGGGTGGGGTAAGGGGCCGCCGGTCCCGGGCGAAGGTTGCAGGGGTGCCGCGGGGTGTCAGGGGTGTCAGTCGAACACCGCCCGCAGAAGACCGCGCACACGTCCGCCGATACCGTGCCGCTCGGTGGGGCGCGTGTCCCGCTGCGCCGTTGCCAGCTCTATTGACGCCCGGTGCGCTGCGTCCAGGGCGCGCCGTGTCTCTGACAGCTCGTCACGGAGCGCCGCCACCTCGGAGAACAGGTTGTCACGTTGGCGCCGCACGTCTTCGAGGGCGTCTTGCAGGTCCCCGATTCTCTCTCGCAGGGCGGCCGCCGTAGCCTCTGCCGCGCGCCCGGTGGCGCCGGTGGCATGGTCCCGGTCATCGGCCGCCGCTTCGCCGGGGGTGCGCCGCTGTATGGGGCTCTCGGTGGTGAGTAGCGCGCGAAGGTCCGCCGCCCGAATCACCACGGGCGCCGTTGTGTCATGGCCGGGGGGGCGAAGGTCCTTCAACCGCCCGCTCGCGATCCAACGTCGGATCGTCCGTGCGCTGCGCCCGCTCAGTCGCACCGCTTCGGGCACGCCTATCAGGTCATCGGCTCGTGTCATGGTCCGCCCCTCCGTGTCATGGTCCGCCCGTGGCGCCGCCCGTGGACGTGTCCAGGCTATCGCAGGGGTAGCAGCTCGTCACGAAACCGGCCGGCGTGGGGTGAGGGGTCCGCGCTCCGGAGCAAACACAGGCCCGGGGCGTGCGCTCCGCCGCTCGGGGGCCAGCCCGAACACTTCCGATTCACGAAGTCGGTTCGAGCGCCGCAAGAGTCCCGCGGCCGGGGGGCTCGCGTTATCTGCCGACGATCAACCCCCCGGGAAGGACCCGCGCCCGTGCTCTTCGAGGGGGTGTCCCTCGAACACGTCTTGACCAGGTGCAACCGGGGGCCGAACGGTTGCGCTATCTGTTGCCCGTCCGAATCGCCGTCGTTTTTTCCCGGCGATCTCGGTGGTGTCACTCTTCCCACAAGTCGTGATCCCCCGGGGTGTCTGCCGTGCCCGTCCAGGTTCGCCGCTGCGCCGCTGCCGTGTCTCTGCGGGGGTCCTCGGTAGGGTTTCGCCGCGGGCCGTTCTAGGGCCATTCCCGGGCCGCTCGTGACGTGTTTTTGTTCATTCAGTGGTTTCGCCACCTTAGAAAAGAATCGAGGCCCGGGGTTTCATTCTTCGCCCGTACCCCCGGATCCCCCCTCAGAAGGACCCGCGCCGCCGGCACGGTTGCGCCCGTGCTCTTCGAGGGGGTGTCCGTCACAGCCGGCCGCCTCGGTGTGTCGGGGCTCGGTGGGCTCTTGTTACACCAGCGCGCGCCGCGCTCCAGCGAAGGCGCGACGCATGGGGGTTTCCTACTTCGTATTAACTCCGTAGGATTAGGAAAAGTGAAGGGCTTGGAATTATTTAGGAATAAGCGCACAAAGTAGCGGGGGTTGACGCACAAAGTAGCGGGGGTTGACGCACAAAGTAGCGGGGGTTGACGCATCCCGCGGGGTCACTTCGAGCGCTTCGGGGGGGCCACCGTCCGCGTACCGCGGGTCCGTATTTGGGCGTAGGCTTCGGCGTAGGCTTCCGGCCAAAGCACGCGCCAGCGCCGCGGCCACGTTTGGCCCACCGTTTCAATCCTCACAAGGGGGTGTTCGAGCGCCGCCAGCTCTTCGATTGCCGCCTTCGCTTCGGTTCCGTCCTTCTTGCGGGGTGTAGGGGCTTGCATGGCCACGTGCGCCGCTAGCTCTTCGCGGGTAAAGCCGCGTCTCAGGTGTTCGGGACACGTCCCTTGCTGCCGGTGCGTTCCCCTTTTGTCGGCGTCGTTCCAGAGCGCCGCCGCCCACACGTAGGCTCGTAGCAACTGCGGCTTGCGCCCGTCCACCCCCAGCGCGCCGCCAAGGTTCAAGAGAAACCAGTTTGCCAGGGGGCCGCCACTTCCCTTCTTTTCCGCCAACAGCCGCACGGTGGTAGTCAAGCTGCCCGTGAACGTGTCATCCCCGCACGCTTCGCGGGGGTCCACAAGGCGGGTCACGTCGAAAAGCTGTATGTCTTGGCGCCCGTCTACCAGGCTAAGACCTCGGAGCATCCAAGCGCCCGCGGCAACCTGTTGATAGTTTCGCGGGTGGGGGCGGGTGCCAGGGAAGAGCCAGCGCGCCAGCTCGCGTAAGGTACAGTGCACCGATACCACGCCCCCTTGTGTGGGCCAGGTGGAGCAGAGTAGCAGGGCCAGCTTGCCGGCCGTCACGGAGAGCAGACCGCTGCCCGTGTGTTTCGCGATTGCTTCGACCAGGTGGCGGGGGGGCTCTTCGAGACGTAGCGGCAACTGCGCCGGTTCGGGGCGCCCGTCCTTTCGGGCCAACACCACCGCGCGCGACAGGATGGGGGCTTCGCCGTACAGGTCGCCTATCTCGTAGGGGGCGCCGTGAATCGCCCAGGCCGCCGGAGCTATGGCACTCGGAATCTTGACGTGGGCGCCGGCCGCCGCCTCTACCCCGAACACGCGCAGCTCGGAGATCCGAGAGTGTGCGGGCCATAGCGCCATCCCTACCACCACAAGCGCCGGAAGTCGCGGCACCGGCGCCGCCGGCGCGTCCGCGGCAACCAACAGCCGGAACCAGTCTTCGGGTGCCATCCTTGCTTTGTCCCCGCTGTCCAGGTGCGAAAGGGTCACGCGCTTTGTCGCAGGATCAGGCGCCCATTCGTAGCGTTCGCCCGCGTGCTCAAACTCGTGAACGGTATGGCGCCGCGCCGCCGCGGTTGCCAGCTCTTCGGGGTCGTGTTGTCGGTGCCACGGCTTCCACAAGGCCGCCGTCGCCGCCAAGGTTCCGCCCGCTTCGTGCCAGATCGCCAGCTCGCGCCGCGCGCCGTCTCTCGCTTCCGCTGCTAGCTTGCGTCCCGCCGCGCCATGTTCCCTAAGCCAATCCGCAAAGCGCGCATCAACGGCCAACATACCGTCTCGCTCCGCCGCGTCATCGGCCGCCGCGGGGGGGTTGTCAGCGTCCCAGACCAGCGCCGCCAATAGCCCAGGGGTAGCCTCTTGGATTGCCCGTGCCAGGGCATCGGCCGCCGTCGCATCGTGGGGGGCGCCCAGGTGTTTCAGCGCTTCGAGGGCCGCCCGGTATGCCGTCGCCGTGACGGGGGCGTTGTCGGTGCCCATCGCCCCGATCAGCCCTTCCCAAGCGTTGCGCGCCGGGTTGCACGCTTCAACAAGCCGCGCGCCGTGCCTGTACCAAGCGCGCATCATCGCGGACCAGGGGTCTTCGCCGGGGTCGCCGCCGAAAGCATCGGCGCCGGATATCGCGCCGCCGGGTGTGTCAAACAAAACGCGCACGGGCCATTCATCGGCCAAGTCGGTTTCAGCGAGCGCCGCGTCTAGCCGGTCCAGGTGCGGTTGTGGGCCGTGCCACTGGCAGAACAGCCCGTGCACGCTGCGCGCTTCGGCCGCCGCCACCTCTTGCACGATCCCTTCGTCCGGTGGGCCGCCCAACGCATCGGAGCGCCAGCGCCGCCGTAGAGACGCCTTGAAGGCTTCGGTTAGTGCTTTCATCGTCCCATTCTCCCCGCTCCGTCGGGGGGCATCTTCCCGCCCTTCCACCCGCCGCTCTTCGCCGTCCCGTTGCCCGTCTCCGCGTCTCTCAGCGTCCACTTGAACCCGGAGAGCTCGCACCCCACGGCTTGGATCTCCGCCCCGTCTTCCGGTGGGGTGTCAAAGCGCGCGCC
>PWQF01000015.1 GCA_003556865.1 Elusimicrobiota bacterium
AAGCGAAGGATGGCCTATAGGAAATGATCCAAAGATCAATGACTGGTCAGGAGGCATTAACCGGCACATGTTCTGGGATAAAAACGCAAGGGAACCAAAACTGAATTTCATTAACCATCGCTGGTGGGGGCGTCCTGATGTCACCATTGGAGTTGAAAGGCTGGTTATGGCCGCCTGCTGTCTTACAAATTCAGCACATGCGCTGAATATCAGGCCCAAAGCCGAGCCAGGTCAGACACAAACCCCTATCTGGGATGAGCTGGTCATGGGTCAGGCAAACCATAAGCCGGGATGGCTTGGTAAGCCACTTGGCCCAACGAGATGTCTGGCCATGACTAAACCTGATTTACTTAAAGGATTATCTCCAGGCCAACTGATTGTCCGGATGCAAAACGATGACCCGGACGTCAGCCTTTCGGCTGAAGGTAATATTTTAAAGATCGAAGGACAGAATGGTGAATCAGGAAAGGCCATGGAGTTTTACATCAGCAACATACCTTGTCCTTCAGAAGACATGACCGTTTTTCTTACCATGCATGGAGAAACCACGGCTGTCAGGTCTCCGGAGGAAGCAAGGCTTATCAGGGTGGGTGCTAAGGGCAGAGCCTATCACCGCGGCATGATGTCATATGTTAATCAAAAATCTTTTCAGTCCGGTTTTTATTTTAACAGCGCGCATAATATCAGCCCCGATAAAACACCGGTAACACTTAAAATTGAGATTGAAGGACCGGAGCCTGTCTGGATCAGTGACATAAAAATCTATGCACATCCAGATGCGCGGGTCCGAGAATTTGAAAACGGCATTGTACTTGCTAATCCTGCCCCGCATCCTTACACTTTTGACCTTCAAAGCCTATTCGGACATCAGCGGTTCCGGCGACTTAAAGGTTCCTCCGAACAGGATCCGGTAACAAACGATGGTTCAAAAGTTGAGGGAAAAGTGGAGCTGCAGAAAAAGGACGCATTATTCCTGGTCAGGGTAAAATAAACTGACTGCCTGAGCAACGCTGAAGTAGGTTATCCAGGTGAAAAATATTTTATAATATGAATCATAACAATAATAAGGCTTCTTCCGCATTTAACCAATACCAGATTGCAGCAATTTTTTCAATGAGATTGGTCATGGGATGGTATTTACTATACGAAGGACTTATAAAGATTATTACTCCATGGACATCTAAAGGTTATCTGATAACCTCTGACTGGATATTAGCCGGATTCTTTAATTTTATTGCTCAGTCTTCCCAGCTTCTTGTCATTACAGATATCATTAACATCATGTTACTGACTGTTATTGGATTCTGCCTTTTCTGGGGGGATTCTTCCTGGCATACCTTAAAAAGAGAGGATGGTTCAGCTTTGAGGAAGAAGCTTTAGCCAACATTAATATAGCAACCGGGGCGACCCGTACTATTACTTTCACTGAACCACATGATCTTAAGGGTATCCTGCCTAAAGGAAAAATTAAAGATATTGAAATCAGTCGCATTATTCTTGGCGGGAATCAAATTGCGGGAGTGGCCCATGCCCGTGATCTTATTTATGTGTCACCACTGGTAAGAAAATATAATGATGAGGAAAAAATAATTCAGACATGGTTCCTTGCTGAGCATTGTGGTATTAATACCATGACTGCGTGGCCATCGGAACGCACACTGAGAATCCTCAGGGAATACCGGCGCCGTGGAGGAAAGATTCAATGGCTTAGTCATATAGGGTATCATGATCTGGAAACACATGCCAGCGTTGTAGCTTCCTGTGTTGATAATGGAGCCGTTGGCATCTACATCGCTGGTGATCATTGTGACCGACTTGTATTTGAAGGCAAGATAGATGAAATTGCAGAGGCAGTTGACATAATTAAAAAGAACAACCTGTTCGCGGGAGTTGCATGTCACCCGATCAGGGTTGTTACCGAATGTGAAGAAAGACATGTTAATGCAGATTTCTACATGAAAACCCTTCACCATGATAATTACTGGTCAGCTAACCCTCCTGATAAAAGAACTGTAGATGTTCGTGTAGGTGATCCTGCTTTTATGCGTGGGAGAAATACATCAGGTCAATACCATGATAATATGTGGTGCATTGATGCTGATGAAACCATTGAATACATGAAAGATGTGGCAAAACCATGGATGGCATTTAAAGTTCTTGCTGCAGGAGCTATAGGCCCTGCTGATGGATTTAAATATGCATTTGAAAACGGGGCTGATTTTATACAAGTCGGTATGTTTGATTTTGAAATTGTAGATAATATTAATACATGTTTAAAAGTGTTAGCTGACAACAGCTCCCGCATAAGATCATGGTACGGATAAATGTTACCTCATTGAGCCCGGACAGCTATCCCTGGCAGAGATGTTAAAGGAAAAAGGAGATAATACAAGGTTATCAGGTAAATGGCAATTGGTGGGGCATGTGGTTCTGAGCAAACACAATATTTTCGCAAGATCAATAAAGAGTCCTTTAAATCCGAGGCATAAATCACCTCTGTATCTTTCAATAATTATTTGAAAATACTTGTTATTAATCAAATATTTAATAAGTTTGTGTTCTGATAACTATCGTGCGTTAACGCAGTATTAAATAATTCTTACAATAAACATTAATTTAAACTTTTACATTATGAAAATTCTGGGCGGAGTATTTGTTTTTTTAATGCTACTGGTGTCAGTGGTATCATGCGAGGTATCTAATTCCAATGATTCACCGCGTTTTGAGGAAGTCGTACTTGATACCGGAGTAACACAAAACATATGGATGAAAACATATGGAGACATCAATGGAAATGGTTTGACCGACATTGTTGTTGGTGGCCGGCATGGTGGCGGTCTTGTCGCATACCTTGCTCCCAACTGGGAAAGGTATGTTATTAACGAAAATCTTGCAGTGTCCACCGACGGTGCCGTGGCAGATATAAACAATAACGGTATAAATGACATCGTAGTAGTACTTCATAGAGAATTAGCATGGTTTAGTGGTCCGGACTGGGAACATCATACTGTTGATAAGGACTTCCCGCTTCATGATGTTGAGGTGGCCGACCTGAACAATTCAGGACTGAAAGATTTGGTTGCAAGAAATCAGGGTGCTTTCGGCGATGGTGATGTCCTCTATATTTATGAGCAGGAAGAATTGGGTGTTTGGAACAGGCAGGAAATAAAAATTGTTGATGGTGAGGGTCTTAAAGTAAGGGATGTAAACGGAAACGGGAGACCGGATATAGTAATAAACAGCTATTGGTTTGAAAATACAGGTGATATCAATAACTGGATACAACATCAATTTACCGATACCTGGACCTGGCCCCATGCATTTATTGACCTGGCTGACCTGAACAATAACGGAAGAAAGGATATAGTAATGGCTCCCGCAGAGCTTCACGATCAATATTACAGGATATCCTGGTTTGAGGCTCCGGAAGACCCAACTTCAATATGGAAGGAACATGTTCTGGTTGATTCGATCGAAGCGGTAATTCATTTTATTGGAGCTGCCGATATTAACCTTAACGGGAGAAAGGATATTATGTATGCCCATATGAGGCAGGGGGCTTTTCCTCAGGAGGTTGCTGTTTTATATCAGGACAGAAGAAACAGGTGGGACACAAAAGAGGTACTGAGTAATCACGGTTCGCACAGCATGATCCTCTATGATTTTAATCAAAATGGAAGAATTGATGCAGTAGGAGCGAATCATCAATGTGACACTCTTAAGATGTGGATTAACAAGGCAAGATGAAATTCAGATTCTGATATAACTGGTAACACATTTCACTTACCCATTTTTATAAACAGTTAAATACCTTTTATTGGTATTAAAGGTTTTATAAACAGAAATTCAATAGTTTTTATAATAATTTTAATTGAAATGAAAAAAAAGATTATCCTAATTACACTTGCTGTCGTCTGTACTGCATTTTTTGTTTATTTTGTTAAAGATGTTTTCGGAAATACTGAATCTGAGAAGGGCTCATCAATAATTACCGAATTCAATTTTAAAAGGATAATGATAGATGACGGGCGCGAACCACCTCCATCTTTTGGTCTGGATGCAGGTCATATTACTTGTGATGAATACAAGGACATAGTTGCGGGTCAATACTTTTACAAAAATCCCGGAGGGGATATGACTGGAGAGTGGAAAAGGTCAAAGTTACCCGGTTTTCCTGAAATAGATGCTGTGCTGATTGTAGATGTGGACGGTGATGAATACGGAGATGTCATTGGAATTCGCCTGCCCGATGTTTACTGGCTTGAGGCCGACGATACCGAGGGGAAATCCTGGTCGGTGCGTGCTAAAATTGGAGAGATACCAAGAGGTCCTCATGGTACATCCACCCAGGGTTTTATTACCGGGCAGGTTGTGCCTGGCAAAAGACCACAGATTATTCTGGCCTCAAGAGGGGTTTATTATTTTGAGATTCCTGATAACCCGGAAGAAGGTAACTGGCCTATGACCAGGGTAACTGAATCCCCAAATTCTGAAGAGGGACTTGCTCTGGCAGATATGAATGGCAATGGCCATCTGGATATCATCGGATGTATCGATAAAACACAGCGTCCTAATCCCGTTGGTTGGTACGAGAACCCGGGTGATGGCAGCGGGGACTGGACCTATCATCAGATAGGAACCACCGGATGGGTGGCTGATCGCTTCGAAGTAACAGATATTAACGGAAATGGAAGATTGGATATAGTGGTAGGTGTTGCTAATGGAGATGACGACGGAGTATACTGGTTTGAATCTCCCGAAGATCCTACCCAGCCTGATTGGGAAAGACATACTATCGTGATTCAGAAACTATGTAATAGCATGTCAATGGCTGATATGAACAACAACGGCATTATGGATATCATTCTTGGGCAACATTATACAACCTGGGGTGATCCTCCGACAGAAACCGAAAGAAAACTCAGGATATTTACAAATGACGGATCAGGAAACTTCACAGAACACTTTATAGACAAAGGAGTTGAAAGTCACCTCGGAGCATTGGTATTCGATCTTAACGGAAACGGCTTATACGATATAGTTAATATTGGATATTCCGATTTCCAATATGTGCATATCTGGAGAAATGATTCCAGGTAAATTTCGATATTCTTATCATTTATTTTTTTGTAAAACCCATTAACTTTTCCTAATATGATATTCAACAGATTGTTCTTATTATTACTTTTTGGTTTATTATTATCCTGCGCCAATCAAAATACACCGGATAATATTGTTATTACCGAAATAATGCATCAGGGTATACCACATTATCAGGTAGAAACACCATCAGCCACCTATCTTATAAGTAAAGAATCCGGTGGTGCATCTTCTATTTTTGACAGGGATAACATTGATTGGGTCAATCATTCCAAAGATTATGAGGGAAAAAGAACTACGGGAGCAGATGCCCAATGGAGAGGTGTGCCTCAGATGGTCTTTCAGGGTGATGACGGAGGTGTCGGGCACCCGGTGGGCAGAGATATGTGTAATGTTGAATTGGTTGCTGATAACCAAATCAATGTTGTATCAAAAAGTGGTCTTTGGGAGTTTTCCTGGACATTTAAGGAAGATTATGCCATTTTCTCTGTTGAAAAAACCGATACCTC
>PWQF01000292.1 GCA_003556865.1 Elusimicrobiota bacterium
CTGGCAGTATATGGCGGAGAAGGAGAACTTCCGGCCGGACTGCGTTCTTTTAAGTGAGCCTACCAACTTAAACGTTTACCGGGGTCACAGGGGCAGGATGGAGATAGGAGTAAGGGTATTGGGGCGTTCTGCTCACGGTTCTGCTCCCGAGAGGGGGATTAACCCCGTCTATCTTATGAACCGGCTTATAGGCGAAATAGAAAGAATGGATACAGTTTTCAAGAGCGATCCTTTTTTAGGGAAAGGTTCTATCACCCTTAGCCATATAAGCTCCAAGTCCCCTTCGTTATGCGCTGTTCCGGGAGAATGCTATCTTCACCTTGACCGCCGCCTTACCGCGGGGGAAGAGAGAAGTTCGGCCCTGGCAGAAATTGAAAACGCTGCGCTTAAGGCAGGTATAAATGCGGAAATAACGGTTCCACTCTACTGCCGCCCGGGTTATACGGGTTTAGTTCATAAGTCCGAAGCTTATTTTCCCACCTGGGTAATGGATGAGGATGCACCCCTTGTAAGAGCGGCACTGAATACCAGGGGGGAGGTTCTGGGCGAGAGGGGAAAGGCAGGCAAATGGATTTTCTCTACTAACGGAGTGGCAACCAGGGGTATACTGGGTATACCCACTGTAGGTTTCGGTCCCGGTAATGAGAAATTTGCCCACACTGTAAACGACAGGATTTCCGTGGACCACCTGGTGAAGGCTGCTGCTTTTTATGCCGCCTTTCCTGAGAGTTATGCCCGGAAAGCAGATGGAAAAACGAAAGATAAGGAAGATTTGTAATATGAATAAAAGTGATACTGAAATTAATAAACTTATTTCTGAACTGGAGAATCTTGATTTTAATATGAATGGAAAGGACTTTCTCTTAAGCTGGGATAAGAGTAAAGATGATATAATAGCTGTGCTTACTCTTGCCCAGGCGCTGGATAAGATGTACAAAAATAATAGGGACCTCGTATTTTTTAAGTCGGGTATGGCTGTCTCTTATTTCAGGGATATGTCCACCCGGACGCGGATGGCCTTTGCTTCAGCCTGTAATATGCTGGGTCTGGAGATTTTTGATATGGATGAGTCTAAGTCCCAGGTTTCTCACGGCGAAACTGTAAGGGAGACAGCTAATATGCTTTCCTTTTTATCAGAGGTTGTGGGAATAAGGGATGATATGTTTATCGGGCACGGCCACAAGTTTATGAAAGAAGTAGCTTCTTCCCTTACAGAGGGTTTCAGGGAAAAGGTTCTTCCCCGGAGGCCTGCGGTTATTAATCTTCAGTGCGATATGGATCATCCCACTCAGACCCTTGCGGACCTGCAGCATATAAAAAATCATTTTAAGGGTTTAAATAATATAAAAGGAAAAAAGATTGCAATGAGCTGGGCCTACTCGCCCAGCTACGGAAAGCCCCTTTCGGTGCCCCAGGGCATAATTAGCTTAATGAGCCGGTTCGGAGCCGAGGTCTTTCTGGCTCATCCTCCGGGTTATGAGCTGATGCCCCGGGTCCTTTCCCGGGCAGAGGAATTTGCCGGGCTTTCGGGAGGCAGTTTTAAGGCCGGCAATGATATGAAAGAAGCTTTCAGGAACGCGGATCTGGTTTACCCTAAAAGCTGGGCGCCTTTTGAGGTTATGAAAAAACGGACCGGTATGATAAAAAATAATAGGTTTGATGAACTTAAAACCCTGGAAAAAGAGTGCCTGAGTGAAAATGCAAGACATAAAGACTGGGTTTGCGACAGGGAAATGATGGCTTTGACCGGGCAGAAGGCAGCTCTTTATATGCATTGCTTGCCTGCAGACGTGGCAGGGGTTAACTGTGCCGATGGGGAAGTTACAGCTGAAGTTTTCGAGAATTACAGGATACAGACTTATATTGAGGCAGGCCATAAGCCTTTTATAATTGCGGCTATGATAATGCTCTGCCGCTTTGAAAACCCTGTGGAATTGCTTAAGGAAAAGGTTCTGCGGAAAGAGAAAAGAGTATTTTAAACTCAGTTGTTTAAGTAAAATTTTTTAATATTATCACCTTGAAATAATAATTTAATTAGCTATAATATACGCGTTATGAGGAAAAGAGAAATAAAGAAAATAAGGAAAGAATTAATAGAGGAAAAAAAGGAAATCCTTGAAGCTATGGAGCGTCTGCGGGAGAGAGAGGATTCATATCTTAACGATACCGTAGGCGATGATTTAGATAAGGCTTCAGGCAACAGCCAGAGAGAACTTCTTTTTTCTTTAAGCGACCACGACCACCAGAGGCTTGATGCTATTGAAGATGCCATACAGAAGATAGATGAAGACAGGTATGGGATCTGCGATCAGTGTTCAAAGAAAATAAGAAACGACAGGCTTAAGGCTATCCCCTATGCGCGGCTCTGCATGAAGTGCAAGCCTGACTCGGAAAATAACGGCTGATACCCGGTGGCTCCTGCCGCTTTAGATAAAATAAAAAATCTTAAAAATTTTCTAACCAGGGATATATGGATAATAAACTTATCCGCCTACGGCAGGTTAAAAGCCTTTTCTATAGCTTCTGTTAAGGTTGTCCTTATTACCGCAACTGATTTTATACACGATAAGTGTGTCTTAAGGGCCTCCTCTCTTACCTATTATTTTTTTCTGGCCGTAGTTCCTTTTTTTGCTGTCGCCACGGCAGCCATAAAGGGTTTCGGAATGCAGAACGAATACGGGGAAACCCTTCTTAACAGGGTTTTGATGAACCCGGAGCTCTCTTCCAATATAATTAATTATATAGAGCAGACCAACCTTGAAACCCTGGGCCTTTTCGGAGCTGTTGCCCTTGTATATATTGCAATACTTCTGCTTTCCAATATTGAAAAGTCATTTAACGATATGTGGGGGGTGAGGGAAGAGAGGCCTTTTCTTAGAAAAATAGTCTACTACCTTTTTGCGATAATGGTTGTTCCAGTTTTCATAACCATAATTGTATCCAGCGTTACCGTTACCTTAACCGGCGATATACTTGCCAGCGGCCTCTGGACTTATCTTATAATATGGGGGGCCCTTACACTGCTTTATACGGCTTTTACCAATGAGAAAGTTAAGTTTCTGCCTGCCCTTTCAGGGGGCCTGCTTGCCGCAGTCCTTTGGAATCTTGCCCGCGCAGGTTTTATATTCTATGCTTTAAGGGTTAAGCAGTTTGACAGAATTTACGGAAGTTTTTCTCATATATTCCTGACTTTCCTCTGGGTATATATCAACTGGATGATTGTTCTGGTGGGGGCGGAGTTTGCTTTTGCGCTCCAGAATTTTAAAACCTATAGAAAGGAGGGCAAGTCCGATAATATAAGTTTTTCATACAAGCAGAAGCTGGCCCTGATAATACTGCATCTCATTTACTCCCGGTTCAGGAAAGGCGATTCCCCGATGTCATCAGACGATATAATAGGCATAACCCGGGGCCCCATAAAAATGATTAACGAGTTGCTTTATGAGCTTATGGATATGGGGATACTGGTTGAAACCAAAAAAGACGATAAGCGTTATTTTTCTCCCGCCAAAAGCGAGGAGAAAGTTACTGTCCCCTATATAATTGAGAAACTGCAGGGTTACGGGATTTCAGATATTCCGATGAACAGCGATCCCCGCTTCACAAAAGTCGAGCAGATACTTGAGAGAATAAAAAATAATTCCCGGGAAAAATATAACCGGCTTAAGGTTTCGGAAATATAGTATTAACTTGAACAGAAAAACCCCGCTCCGGATACTTCCGGAGCGGGGTTTTTAAATTAAACCCTCAGAAAGAAGGTTAGAAGCTTATCCCGGCGGTTATGTTGAATGCCGGCCATCTGCTGGTCCAGCGTCCGTTTATGTCAATCATGCCGGCCTTGTAGCCGAAGCTGGCTGTTAAACCCAGTCCGGTGCTTGTTTCGGTGCCGGACTCTTCAGCAACGTGGAAGCCTCTAGCAAAAGACCATGTGTCATAGTTATATTCGTAGCTATAACGCCACATGAAAAAACCCAGTCCGGAAGTGGCATACCAGAATGACTCGTCTCCCGGTTCTCCGAAACGGTAGCGGACCTGCCCGACAATTGGAATTACACTGTAAGAGGCCTCATTTTTGTATGTATCGCCTCCAATGTCTTCTGAATAGTCCCAGCTGTAAAGAGGAAGATATCCGATTTCCGCACCATAATCAAGTTCGTAGTCATCCCCAATTATAAAACTTCCGAAATATGCCCGTGCATTAAAGCTTATTCCGCCTGAGGTCTCGTCTCTTCCCCAGCCGGCATATCCTCCCCACAGCGGAACAACATACCCGGGGGCCAGCGTTATCTCCATTGACTCCATCCGGGTGCCGGGCTCAAAAGCCCTGGCCGGAAGTGCATAGAGCAGCATTGCGCAAGCTGCAAGTGTCAAAATCTTTTTCATCTTTTCTCCTCCCTTTCTCATAATCTACATTAACCAACCTCACTTTATATCTGACACCTTATATGAAATTTATCCACAATTGTCAAGAGCGCCATAAATTTAATTAGTATGATTTTAGATATAATATAAATTCGGAAATCAAATTATTTTAAAATGATAAAGGTATTGACAAAATACTAATTCTATGTTATATTTATTTACGGAGGATAAGGCTGTTATGAAGAAAAAAGGTTCAAGGTCAAAAGATAGCGGTTGCGGCTACGGTGAGTTTGAAATAGACAGCAGGGAGCCGGTTTATACAACGGGGGTTGTCTGCAGGCTTCTCAGGATACCGGTATGGACCCTTAAAAAGCTTGATAAAAAAAATATTGTAAAGCCTGAACGAAGAGAGGGAAATGATCGATTATATTCCCAGGAGGATTTAAATAAATTACAGTATTACTGGAATCTTATGAAAAAGAAAAAGGTTAAGATAGCGGGCTTAAAAGTTATAAAGCAAATGAAGGAAAAAGAAATAAATAACTGATAAGGAGGTGGTCATTATGGCTATGGTACCTTGGAAAAAAAGAGGAGAATGGGATCCTTTCCGGGAGCTTGAAAACCTGCATGACAGAATGAATCAGCTCTTTGATATATCTCTTGCCCGGGCTCCTGAATCGGAAAAAGCCCTGGTAGGGGATATGGACTGGGCTCCTTCAATTGACCTGCAGGAGAAAAAAAATAAATTGGTGGTTAAAGCCGAGCTGCCGGGAATGAAAAAGGACGATGTGAATATTTCGCTGGATGATAATGCCCTTGTGATAAAGGGAGAGAAGAAGCACGAAGAGGAAAAAGAAGAAAAGGATAAAGGGTATTACTACCGCGAATGTTCCTATGGCTCTTTCCACAGGGTCATTAATCTTCCGGCCAAGGTAAAAGAAGATAAGGTTGATGCCTCTTTCAAAGACGGCATTCTAAAGGTTGTTTTGCCCAAGGCGGAAGAAACAAAGACAAAACAGATTGACATCAAGTAAGATAGTCAGTCACAATTATAAAAGGGGCTGCTTCGGCAGCCCCTTTTTTTATGGTTTTAACCCCCGGTGGGACTACCCGAAGTTTCATTTAAAAAATCTAAATGAAAGATAGATTGACGGATTATTGACTTCTGCACTTGCCTTCGCATATGAAACTGAAAAAGATAGCGGGTCGGTCTCTCCTTTTTATACCAGCCAGATGGGAGGAGGTC
>PWQF01000045.1 GCA_003556865.1 Elusimicrobiota bacterium
AAAGGCATAAAATCTTTCCACTCTATATGATACCCCCGGGGGCGGCAGAGACTGATATCCGGGGAGGGGTTCTCCCATACCTTTTCTATCATTTAATCAACCTGAAAATTTTATTTAAATTTTCCATATAAACAGAAGGGGAAAACTTCTTTAAAGCTGTTTCCCTGGCCCTAAACGACATTTCCTTAATTTTATTCGGGTCACTTAAAACCCGGCAGAGGGAATTTGCCAGCTGCCGGAAATCCCCCGCCCTGTAAATTAAAGCGGCTCCGCTATCTTTAAGATACTCCTGAAGGCATCCCACATCAGAAGCTATCAGAGCTCTTCCGCAGGCCATCCATTCAAGAGCCACCCTGCTTACCGCCTCCGAACCCAGAGAAGCTATTACCCCCGCCCTGCATCCCCTCATAAGTGCAGCCACCTCTTCTTCCGGAAGCCGGCCCATATATTCTATACAGTCATCTACCCCCAGACTGCGGGCTTTTCCCATAAGAACATCATATTTAACCTGCCTCTGCCTTCCCGCAAAAATAATTTTTATATCTGAAATCTCTTTTCTTATAAGGGGTATTGCCTTTAAAAGAACCTCATGCCCTTTTACCGGGCTTAATCTGCCCACCAGGGCAATAATATTTTCAGAAGGCGGGGGTGACGGATAAAAAGTTTTAATATTTACGGGAGGCGGAATAACAACTATTTTTTCCGGCTTCATCCCCAGGGCAGTAAACTCTTTTTTCATTTTACGTGTGGCAACTATAACAGCGCTGGCGCGGGCATGGAAAATCCGGTTAAATATATTATTTGAAGGGCAGCCTCTTTCGGCCCTGGTTCTTATCAGCCTTATCCGGGGAGAGAAAAGCTTCATAAAAAAACCGATAAAAAAAGAGCTTCCGGAATGGGAAATAACTGCTTTAAATTTTTTTCTTTCTCTAAGCAGCTTAAATAAACCCCTCAGGCTCTGAACCGGCTTTCTGCCCGGAAGTTTAATAACCTTAAAGTTTTTAGCGAGCCGGGTGGCAAGCTTAGAGCGGCCCGGGGCGGCAAAAACAACTTCTACTCCCATTTTTTTCATATATATGCCCATATCCTCGGCATAAGAGCCCAGCCCCGAATACCAGGGTATATTAACTATATGAAGTATTTTCCCCTGAAAGTTTTTATTCATATCTATCCAGTAATTTTCCTGCCGCCTCCAGCACCCGGTCTACTTTTATATCTTTCATACATTTAAAATGGCCTTCGGGACATTTTTGGGGCCCGTGCAGGCTGCAGGGACGGCATTTAAGAAAGGTTTCCACCACTATATGCTCTCCCCAGGGGGTAAAGCCTAAAGATGGAACAGTTGACCCGTAAATAACCACTACCGGCACCTTAAGGGCTGAGGCTATATGCATCAGCCCGCTGTCATTTGAAATAAGTAAATCCGCTAAACTCAGGACCGCTATAAGTTTTTTCAGGTCCGTGCGTCCGGTAAGGTTTATAATATTCCTGCCTTCCCAATCCCCGGCCTCACTGCCCAGAATCAGAACCGTATTTTTTTGAGCCAGTTTTTCAGCTGTACGGGCAAAATTATCAGCAGGCCACCTTTTTGTTCCCCACCGGCTCTGGGGAGCGATAGCTACCAGCTTTCCCCGGAGTTTCATATCTTTACTTATCTGACTTTTAAGCGCCGGGTCGGGGCAGAGATTAAATTCAACTTCCGGGTCGGGGCAGCTCTTATTACCTATTAAATCTAACTCTCTCAGGATTTCATGTTTATCCCAGTTAAAAGGAACCTTGCGGCTTAAAAATATCTTTGCCCCCCCCCTGTTGAAACCTATAAGTTCTTTTATCCCTGCCATACGGCAGACAAGCCCGCTCCTGAAAGAGCGCTGGGGAAGATAGGCCTGCTCATACTTATTCTTCTTTATTATATCCCTTATTTTAAAGAGTCCTACTATACCGCTGTGTAGAGAGTTTTTATAAAAAATATTTGTTTCTGAAACAGAAGGGCAGCTTTTAAAAACCTCTTCCGTACCCCGGCGGCAGATAACATCTATATCATAACCCAGACATTTCTTAAGGCTATTTATAAGGGGAAGAGTTAGGAGGCAGTCTCCCAGAAATGCTGTCTGAAAAACAAGAACCTTCTTTTTTTCATACATTTAAAAGCTCTTTAATCTTATCAAAAACCTCGTAGGGTTCTACTCTTACCATACAGGCCCGGTCCTTGAACCTGCAGCTGCCGGAGCCGTGGAGACTGCAGGGGCGGCACTGAAGCTTTTTTTCCAGCACAGCGATATTATTTTCCCGGGGCATAAATCCGAACTCTTCTACCGTGGGGCCGAAAATTGCCGCCGCAGAAGTGCCTACCGCCCTGGCTATATGAAGGGGGGCAGAATCCACGGTAAGAAGAAGCGAAGCTTTTTTTATAATTGCGGCAAGGCTTCTTATAGAAGTTTTACCGCTGAGGTCCACCAAATGTTTTTTAAGCGTTCCTGTTCCCTTTCTTATTTCCCCGCAAACTTCTTTATCGTTTGCATCCCCCAGAAGCACTATATCTTTTCCCAGCTCCCTTATTATCCTGAGGGAAAGAGAAACATAATTTTCAACTGGCCACTCTTTTGTTTTCCACCGGGCTCCGGGGGCCATAGCTATGAAGCTGTCCCTTTTAACCATACCGGAGCTCTTTTTTAATTCTGAATCGGTAAGATATATTTTAGGTGAAGATATCGGGGTTTTAATGCCGGCCTTTTCCAGGGGTTCAAGATAGCGGCATACCACATCCTTTTTAAGGGAAGGGCTGAAAATTCTTTTAACCAGGAATGCCCTGCGGGCGCAGGCGGCCTTATTATACCTGAGGCGGTTATCTGCATATACCGGAATTTTATGAAGGAAAGAGCGGAGACTGCTGTCCAGGTCAAGTATATAGTTGAACCTTTGAAAAAATGGAGGACGGAAAAGAATCTCCTGGATATGGGGGTTATTTTTAAACACGTCGCTGTAAATGCTTTTAGTTAAGAAACTTATTTGGGCGCCCGGTATTTGTGAAGCTATATTCTCAACGGCAACGGTAGATAAAACAACATCTCCCAGTGAAGAATATCTTATAATAAGAAAACTTTTCTTTTCAGTCACTTGCCGGTATACTTTTTTAATTTCTTTATATTTTCCATAAGACCCATTACAATTATGTCATCCCCCCCCTCTATGCGCGTTTCAGAAGAGGGGTTATATATGAAACGCTGACCGTCTTTCTTTTTTATTGATATTATTATCAGTCCCGTCCTTTTTGGAATTTCTGCCTCTTTAAGGCTTTTCCCGGCCAGCAAAGATGCTTCACTTACATTTACAGATTCACAGAAAATCTCTTTTTGCCCGCCTGAAGTGACAACGTCTAAAAAAGAGACAATTGTTGGACGGGTAGCCACGGTAGCCATTCTTTTACCCCCGATCTGAAATGGGGAAATAACATAATCAGCTCCCACTTTCTTAAGCTTTTCCCTGGCCGGCTGGTCTATGGCTTCCGAAACAATGGTAAGGGCCGGGTTGGCTTCGGAAGCGGTTATTACAACAAAAAGGTTTTTGCTATCATCGCCAAGGCAGCTTATCAAAGTGGAAGCTTTCTCAATACCCGCGGTCTTAAGTACATTTATATCCTGGGCATCGTCCGCAAGAAAAGGGAACTCCCCTGTTTCCTTTATAAGCTTAAAAGCTTTATCTTCGGAGGTTTCAATTACCATAAATTTTTCGTCTGTATGCATAAGGTTTCTTACCACTTCCTCCCCCAGCTCTCCTAATCCGCAGACAATTATATGATCCTTAAGCGATCTGATTTTTTTATCCATTTTTCTCCTCTCAAGATATTCCCCCATCTCCCCTTCAAGTATTAATGAGCTGAACATGGCAAAAGTTACCGTAACCACGGTTATCCCACCCCCGATAAGTGCCATGGTAAACCACATCCCGCCCGAAGAAAGCTGGGCCACTTCTTTGAAACCCACGGTTGAAAGAGTAATAACTGTCATATATAGGGCGGAAAGAAACCCCAGGTTTTCAATGCTCATATATCCAACTGTCCCAATAACTAAAACAGCTACGATAAGCATAAAAAAAATAATTATTCTTTTAATTATCATTCAGGTTGCCGATTTAATTTCGCAGTTTTTATTTAAAAAGTATTCAAGCTCCTTAACAGAACGCCCGGTTTCCAAACGTTTTCTCTGATAAGCCCTGAAATTTCTTTTTCCGTCCTCTATTCTTTTCTCCTCATCCCTTATCCAGTCAATTAGGATATTATATAAATTAATCTCTTTTTCTGCCACTTTAAGGCCGCCCCGGCGGCGAAAATAATTAACCTCCTCCCGGAAATTATAATAGGATGGGCCTATGACCGCAGCCTTTCCCCAGACAGCCGGTTCTATAACATTATGCCCCCCGCCCCGGCTGAAACTGCCACCCACAAAAACTGCCGAAGCTGCGGAATATATTTTAAACAAATCTCCCATGGTATCTACAACTATATTTTCCCCTTTCTTAATTAAACCTTTTTTAAGACTCCACAACCTGCTCGGACAGCCTTCCTTTTTAAGTTCCTTAAGAGCGGCAGAAGCCCTCTTTATATGACGGGGGGATATAATAAGGGAAAGGGAGGGAGCCTCTTTTCTTAAATCTTTAACTGTTCTTATTATTATCTCTTCTTCCCCGGGATGGGTGGAGCCTGCAACTATAACAGGCTGGCCCTCTGTATGCAGCCTGGGATCAGAGTATTCTCTTTTAGGACGGGGCTGGAGAAACTTAAGGTTTCCCAGGAGTTTAACTTTTTCCGGAGAGGCGCCTCTTTCTATAAACCTTTTAAGGTTTTCCTTATCACGGGCAAAAAGAGCATCAAACCTGCTCAGGAGAGGCTCCATCACCTTTCCCAGCTTAATATAGGTTCTGTATTTATCATCGCTCATTCTGGCATTAAAGAGCACGCGCGGGGCGGGGGCCGAAAATATAAGGGCCGGCCAGAGTTCGGTTTCTGCTATTACCAGTCCGCCCGGAGAAGTGATTTTTAAAAATCTTTTCCATAAAAAAATTAAATCCAGGGGCATAATAACCGCCGCGGAGCTGGGAAAAAGCTTTTTGGCCAGTTTTTTTCCGCTGAAGGTGGAGGTGGTAAGAATTAATTCTCTATTGCTGAAAAGAGGGATTTTTGAAACAAGCTTTACCTCCCCCACACTGGCGGCATGGACCCAGAGGCGCCCCTTAAGCAGGGAAAGTTTTCTCTTTTCAGCTGCTGTATAAAAACCCAGCCTCTGGTGCAAGCCCCGCCTGAAACTCCTCCTCAGGCATATAAGAAGAGTAAGGGGCAGGAGGGAGAGAAAAAGAGCCGTTATATAAGCAGCCTGGTAAAAGATAAGATACTTCAATTTAAAATACCCTAAAGATACCGGCCCGGCTGATTTTCGGGTTCAGGAATAATCCCGCACTTTTCATTTTGTTAGGCAACTCTATACTCATAACCATTCTATTTTAAATAAGTTTCCGGGCTTTTTTCCCTGTCTCGTTTATAAGACCGGATATTTTCCGGGCCTCTCTTTTTAAATCGGCCCCTTTTTCAACATAGTAGGGTTTACCGG
>PWQF01000148.1 GCA_003556865.1 Elusimicrobiota bacterium
GCCCTTTTACCAGTCGGAGAGAATGGATATTTACAGGCAGAAACATTTATAGGCTTTCCCTTTTTTTTTAAGAAATTCAAGTTTCTGCCTGTAAATATCCATTCTCTCCGACTGGTAAAAGGGCCCTTCATCCCAATCAAGACCCAGCCATTTCATACCATCAAGTATTGCCTTAGAGTACTCTTTTTTAGAACGGTCTGAGTCCGTATCCTCTATACGCAAAATAAAGTGCCCTTTTTTCTTTTTTGCAAACAGATAATTATAAAGGGCGGTTCGAATACCGCCTATATGAAGGTATCCGGTAGGAGAAGGAGCAAATCTGACCCTTACTTCAGTAGACAATCTTATTTAAAGGATATTCTATTATACACTCGGCTCCGGCCCTTTTTATAAGTGGAAGCAGTCTTTTTACCCTGCTTTCATTTATAACGACTTCCAGGGCGACCCATCCTTTAACGCTAAGGTGAGATACAGTAGGTTTTTTCCCTTCAGGAAGTATTTTCATTATTTTTTCAATCTTATCCTCTAAGACATTCATCTTCAACCCCACCATATTTTCCGCCTGGACCGCAGATTGCAGTAGCATGGAAATGTTCTGTATCTTGGTTCTTTTCCACTTATCATTAAAAGAGTCTCTGTTTGCTATAAGGCGGGTAGTGGAAGAAAGAATCTCATGCACTATTCTAAGTTTATTAGCCCTTAGGGAAGAGCCTGTTTCAGTAAGCTCAACTATGGCATCACATAAAACCCCGGGCTTTACTTCCGTTGCTCCCCAGGAAAATTCTATTTTGCAGTCTATCTCTTTTTCTTTCATATATTTTCTTACATAATTTTCCAGTTCCGTTGAAACCTTTTTTCCCTGGAGATCCTGCAGGGTTTTTATGTCTGAATTTTCTGGAACAGCCAGAACCCACCTAACCGGCCGGAAGCCGCTCTTTGCGTAAACAAGCTCTGAAACTTCCTCCACGTCCGAGCCGTTTTCCATAAGCCAGTCCCAGCCGCAGAGGCCTGCGTCAAAAACTCCGCTTTCAACGTAACGGGGCATTTCCTGGGGGCGTATAAGCATTAATTCCAGCTCATTATCATCTGAGCCGGGATAATATGACCTCTTTTCATTTGTATAAATCTTTATTCCTGCCTTGGAAAATATTTCTACAGTAGACTTCTGAAGGCTACCTTTAGGCAGAGCAAATTTAAGCTTTTTTTCATTCATAATTTATCTTCCTTTTTCCTGTAAACAGTTTCCATTATATAAACAGGCTTAATATCTGTCCACTTCCCGCTTCGTCCCTCTTTATAAAGTCTTTTGGTTTCAGAAACTATCTTTGCAGCAGATATTTTTAGTTTTACCGCATTTTTGTATTCAGACTGGGACCTGGTTATTATTTTAAAGCCACCTTTCCGGCGGCCGGTGCCATCATATGATGCATAATAATAACGGTCCCGGTAAGCTTTTAAAATAATTTCATGCTCTTTTTTTCCGGCAAGATCCATAGAAGAAAAACCATAAGCAGGTATCTTCATAATCTGGGCAAAACTTATACCGAAGCTTAAACCCACCCTTATCCCTGTAAAAGAACCCGGACCCACCCCCATTCCTATAGCTTTAATCTGGTTTTTACTAACAGCCAATTCCCTGAAAAGTAAATCCACAGTTGGGATAAGAGTTTCCGAATGCCGGCGGCCGGGAATATTTTTTTCAGCAAACTGCCCTTTCTGTGGGCCTAAAGCAACAGAAAAAGAATCTGCTGTTGTATCAATCCCCAGAAACATTTTTTTTGCTGAAATTTATTTCCAGCCGCCGTTTTTTGGGGGAAAGATGATTAAACTTAATAAACACCCCTCTCTCAGGCCATAGCCGGCGGGCTCTGTCTGCCCACTCAATTGCTGTTACAGCTTTCTCCGCCAGCAACTCATCCCACCCAAGATGCATTATTTCTTCAAGTGAACTTAAGCGGTAAAGATCCAGATGAACTAACCTTAGATTCCCGGTTTCATCCCTGTATTTTCTTACCAGCTGGAAGCTTGGACTTACAATATTTTCTTTTATTCCAAGACCCTTCCCAAGACCTTTTAGAAAAGTTGTCTTACCTGCCCCCAACTCTCCCCAAAGGAAAATATTCCCTTTTTTCAGCCTCCCGGCCAGTTCAGCTCCAAGAGAGGAAGTTTGAGCTGCGGAGCCTGTGTTTCTAACAAGTTTTCCACAGGCAGAATAGTTTTCCACAGCTTACAAACAATAAGTTTTTTCGCTTACTGCTGGGAGTCTTCCTTCTTTTCTTCCTCTTGAGTTACTGACTCCTGAGGTTCTTCTTCTGGCTTATCTTCAGAGGATTCGCTTTCAGAAATTTCATCTTCTATTTCTTCTTCTTCTTTTTTCGCTTCCATATTATCCTTAATATTTGATATCCCGGCAGCTATAGCAACTGCTCCCACCAGAATAAGAAACGGAGGAAGAGAGCCCTGAAGAACAACCAGGAAATGGCTCCAACCACCCCATGAAACCAGCCATAAAACGCCTACTACAACACCTACCAGTCCAAAAATCAGACTTAACATAAACTTACCTCCCTTAACACTACTCATTACACTTAGACTTTTCCTATCTCAGCCAGAAAATCTTCCGGCAAAACCGATCTTTCCCCCCTTTTCCAAACTGCTATGTCCCCAGAACGTCCGTGAACCCAAGCTCCTGTGGCGGCAGCCTTAATTCCGCTTAGACCCTGAGCCAGTAGAGCGCCTATTATTCCGGAAAGAATATCCCCTGCACCCCCTACGGACATACCCGGATTTCCGGTTGAATTTAAATATGTTTTTTCTCCATTACTTACAACCGAACGGTAGCCTTTAAGCAACAACGTCACTCCATACCCGGAAGCAAACTCCCTTGCTGTAGCTACCGGTTCTTCGCTTACCCTGTCTTTTCCCTTACCCAGCAGCCTTTTCATCTCACCGGGATGGGGCGTAAGCACGGTTATCCTACCTTTTCTGTCGCGTAAAATATCCGGATTATCTGAAACGCAGTTAAGACCGTCAGCATCAAGGAGAAGAGGGCAGTTCAGTTTTTTTATAAGCTTCTTAATAAGAGCCGCCTCTTCCCTGCCACACCCCATTCCGGGACCTGCAACTACTGCGTCTATATTTCTTTCTTCAATAAAATCAAAAATCTCCTCGGCGGCGCTGCTTCCCCCATTAGAAAGCTCCGGCAGTAAAAGGCTCATAGGACTCATACTGAACCTGTTAAAGCCGGCGGCTCTCCCGGATATAAAGGCGCAGGTGACCAAGCCGGCGCCCGCTTTGAGAGCCCCTGCCGAGGCCATTGCAGCCGCCCCTTCCATCCCCTTATTTCCACCGATCACCAAAACGTGGCCGTAATCCTTTTTATGAGTGAACTTTTTCCTGCGCTTAAAATAACCGGCGCAGTCCTGCCGACACTGAAGCTCAAAGGGGCGGTGATATTTTTCCACCTCCAGGCCGGTCCCTATATCTATAACTTCAATAGAACCGGAATATGCGCTGCCCGGGCTGAGGGCCTGCCCTATTTTCGGATACTCAAACGTTAATGTTATATCCGATTTAATTGAAGCAGGATCCGCTTCCCCTGTACCTGAATGCACTCCCGTAGGAATGTCACAGGATAATATGATTTTACTATTTTTATTAATTATTTCAAGAATATTTGTAAGATTTTCTCTGAGGGGCGGGGAAAATCCGGTGCCCAGGATGCAATCAACAGCCAGCTTTCTGCCTTCAAGTATGAATTTTATCTCATTTACATCGCTAAATGTTTTTATTTTTCCGGGGTACCTTTTCTCCTGTATTGCGGGAAGTCCTTTTAATTTTTTTTCCCATAAAAGGCATACATCGGCCCTGCGTCCCCATTTTTTCAGGTAACGGGCCGCAACAAGGCCGTCTCCGCCGTTATTGCCGCTTCCGCAGAAAAAAATTACAGGGGTTTCCGGGAAAAACTCATAAATGAATTCAGCCATACCCCGCCCTGCCCTTTCCATAAGAACTTCCGGAGGGACTGAAGAAGAAGAATCCAGTCTGTTCATTTCCTGCGGGGAGATCAGTTTCATTTTTTTCTCCAGAATACAGCGCTGGCTACTGCATATTCTCTTTCATGGGATATGCTTAATGAATACTCTATTTTTTCTTTGCTTAATTTTTGTGCGGCCCGACAGCAAGCAGAAAAGACGGGAGCCGACCCTGCACTTTCAATTTCCATTTCCCTCCACAGCAGTGTAATCCCTTTGGTTTTTAGAGCCTTATAAGCCGCCTCTTTAAGAGCCACTCTTCCCGCAGCATGTTCAAAAGCGTTTTTTTTACCCATACAATAATCTATTTCTTTTTTGGTAAGAATGCGTTTCAGCAGGCCGGTATGCTCTGAGGCGCTTTTTTTAAGGCGATTTATATTGAGTATATCAATCCCGCTTCCCAGAATGCTCATTTAAACTGCACCCCCGAAATTATACAGGTTTTATCCATTGAGGGGAATAGAGATGGGACCTTAAAAAAAAGAGCCCAGTAAATAAGAGCCAGAACCAGTAAAAATATAAAGCCTTTAATCATTTAAGCAACTCTTTCATTTCTTTTACCGCTGTTTCAAGTCCCACAAAAACAGAGCGGCAGACAATAGAATAACCTATATTAAGCTCACTGACGCCCGGGATACGGGCCACAGAAGCCACATTAAAGTAATTAAGACCGTGCCCGGCATTTAACTTAAGCCCCAGTTCAAGAGCCTCTTCGGATGCTATTTTAAGTTTTTTTAATTCATAACCTCTCTCCTTAGGAGAAGAATTGGCGTAATTTCCGGTATGAATTTCCACGGCATCAGCATTTGCTTCTGCCGATTCCTTTATAGCGTGGGGGATGGGGTCCACAAAAAAAGAGACCTCTATACCGCTTTCTTTAAGCGCATCTGCAGTTTTTTTTAATCTTTCCCTATCCCCCGCAACATTAAGTCCTCCCTCGGTAGTAAGCTCTTCTCTTCTTTCAGGAACGATGCATACGCTGGCCGGTGAAAGCTTAAGGGCAATTGCCACCATCTCCGGATCCGCCGCCATTTCAAGGTTTAAAGGTAATATGTTTTCCTGCTTAAGGCAAAAAACGTCACGGTCCTTTATATGTCTCCGGTCAAGCCGAAGATGAACCGTAATTACGTCACCCCCCCCTTTTTTAACGGCCCGGGCCGTCTTCAGTATATCCGGGATACCCTCCTTCCTGGCTTCGCGCAGGGTGGCCACATGATCAATATTAACTCCCAGCATTACCATAATATTCAGTGACCTATATATCTGGCATAGATCCAGAGTATGAAAGCAATTATTACAGCCAGTATTTTTAAAAGAGATTTTTTATTCATTTTAGTTCAGCTTCTTTAACCGGTTTTTCCCTTACCTTTTCCTGGTAATAAGAAATTAAAACTGCTTTAATTTCCTGAAGCTCCATATCCTGTTTAAGGGTCCCTTCCCTGGCCAGAGAATATTCCCCTGTCTCTTCTGAAACAACCAGAA
>PWQF01000072.1 GCA_003556865.1 Elusimicrobiota bacterium
TTCCGCAAGACCTTTAAATTCTGAAAAGAGGTTGAGATTTTCACGGCGGTAAGCGGCGCCGAAAAAACCGCGGACAGAGCTGAAAGAAGAACCGGGGCCGGAAATATCTTTTCTTCCCCCCCGCAGCTGCCAGTTAAACTCCAGGGGTTTTAAAAGAACTCACTGGGAAAGCCCGAAAAGATAATCAGTCAGGTTCCCCGCCCCCCCGTACACCCTGAGACCGTCGGACGGCTCAACTAAAGTACGGGGGTCTCCCTTTAAAAAAAGATCTCCCGAATAGGGGTCAATAAAATCGGATTTAATTAAAACAGGGTAGAGGAGGCGGTCTTCTCTTTTAATCCCTTCCACCCCGGAAAGGTCTACACCCCATATATAGACATCCTCTATTTCAATGGGAGTCCGGACATAAGCCGGCAGAGGAAAAAAACCGGTAAAAAGGCAGAGCAGCAGTAAACTTTTTTTAAAACTCACTCTCCCTCAAGTTCCCGTATCATATCCGCTGCCCTCTCACTCCAGCGGGTATCGGGGTGCTCGTTAATTACCCTGCGGTAATTATCAAGTGCTCCCTCCCTGTCGCCGTCAAGATGCAGGGCCCTGGCCGCCATATACCGGGCCTCGGCAACAACCCGGGTGAAATCGCCGTACTCATAAGATACCTTTAAATACTCTACCACCGCTTTTCTGTATTCATTGCGCTGAAAATAAATATGGCCTATCCGCTTCTGGGCACGGGCCCCTATCAGTCCCCCTGATATCTCCGTGACTTCTTTAAATTTTTTCACCGCCCTTTCATCGCTGCCTTCCCTATGAAGCTGAATGGCATTTTCAAAAAGTATTTCCGCGGCCGCAGAAGATTCAGGGAACTCTTCCCTGACTTTATCCATATAGCTCCTGGCCTCCTCCTCTTCTCCGATTTCCATAAGGCTTCTTCCTGCCCGGTAAAGTGCGCGGGGCGCAAAAACAGAATTCTCAAAATCATTAAAAACTTTCAGGTAGGCATCGGCGGCCTCCTGAAGCTTATGCATATGAAAATAAATATCGCCTATCCTGTAATAAACCTCATCAATCATCTCAAAATCATAATGCTCCCCTGTGATAAGAAGAAAATTCTCCAGGGCCCTGTCATAATCCCCGTCCCGGTAAAGGCTGAATGCTTTCCAGTAAAGGGCTTCCGGTTTCCTTTCTTCATCCAGGCCCGATTCTATAAAAGAATCATAAACCTCCACCGCCTCCTTGAAGCGGCCATCCTGGAAATAAAAGCTGCCCATCCTGAAGTATACCTCCCCCGCCAGCTCGGAGCGGGGATAAATCTGAAGAAATTCGCGGTAGCTTTCCATCGCCTCGTCCCTATTATCCATAGCCTGGTGGGTCCAGGCAATATTGTAATAGGCATACATTGCCGCCCGGGTATCCGGATACCGGCTGATAATTTCACTGTAGGTTTCAAGGGCATCTGAATATTTTGCCTCGTTATAATAGGTATCGCCCACTCTCAGGGCGGCATCCGGCGCACGGGGGTAATCCGGGTACCTGTCTGCTACCTGCCGGAAAGCTTCCCTGGCCCCTGAAAAATTATCGGAGCGGAAATAACTCCAGCCCCGGTAATATAAGGCTGCCGGCGCATATGAGCTGCGGGGATATTCTTCATAAAAGCTTTTAAACTCCTCAAGAGCCCTTTCATATCTTCCCCACCTGTAGTAGGAAAAGGCTATCTGAAACTTTATTTCCTTGCTCTCTTCAAGTTCCCGGTATATTTCTATAGCCCTGCCGAACTCCCTTTTACCCAGGTATGAATTGGCCATTCCCACCGCAGCCTTCTTCTGTATCTGTTTATCTTCACTCTCAACCCTGACTTTCTCAAACTCCCCCAGGGCCGCGTCAAAATCACCCTGACGGAAAAGCACCTCTGCAGCGCCCAGCAGGGCCTTTTCCCCCACCGGGGTCCGGGGATAACTTTCTGCGGTATATATGAACTTGCGGCGTGCCGAACTTAAATCTTCCTCCTCAAATAAGGCCCGCGCTACCCTGTAGCCGGCCTCGGGAATAAGAGAGTGGCCGGGGTAGCGGCTCATAAATTCCTCCAGGATCTGTATTGAATCCCTGTAGCGGCTCTGCCTGAATAAAGAGATTGCCTGCCAGTACATACCCTTGCCCGCATAAGGAGAGCGGGGGTAATATTCCCGGACACGGGAATACTCCAGGGCAGAATTTTCATAGTCCCCTTTGTAATAATAGCAGTGCCCTATTAAAAACTGCGCCGCGGGCGTCCGGTCTGAACGGGGGTGCTGGCGGATAAAAGAGCTGAAACCTCTGGCTGCCTGCAGGTAATCCCCGGTTTTAAGCCTGCTCCAGGCTATTGAAAAAAGAGCCTCCTCCGCAAACGAAGATTGTGGAAAATCAGCTAAAAGCTGATGATATGACTGAAGGGCCAGGCCGAACTTTTCCTCCTGAAAATACGAGTTTCCCTCTATGAGTAATGCTTCGGCCCTGTACTCTATATCCGCCTCCTCGTCTCCGGCCAGCTCTTCAAGGTAATCGCGGGCCTGCCTGTGCCTGCCGCCTCTCTTTGCCGAAACGGCCCTGTTTAAAAGGGAGCGGTAGTAAAACCGGCCCCGGGGAAACTTCTCCCGGAGAATAGCAAAATCATTTTCCGCTTTCTCGTAACTTCCTGTTTCCATAAAGGCCAGCCCCCTGTAATAAAAAGCCTCTTCCCTTATATCATCCCCGGTTTCATCTGATTCGGAAAGTCCGTCCAGTATATCAACGGCCCTTTCATAATCCCGGAGGTAATAATAACTTAAAGCAAGTCCCAAACGGGCATACTCCAGATACTCGCTATCCGGATAATCAGAAATGAATTTACCGTATTTTTCAGATGCCTCCTTAAAATCATCCTGCATATAAACGGTTTCCGCCAGAAAATAAGCAGCCTCCTCGCTCATAGGGTGGCGAGGAAATTTATTTAAAAACTCCTTATACTCAACCCGTGCGGCCGGCCAGTTTTCCATTTCAAAAAAACTGTCGGCGCGGTAGAGCTGGGCGTTAATGGCCTCATCGGTGCCGGGAAAGATCTCTGCGGTCTTTTCAAAAACTTCTTTTGCTTCCATATAATTCCCGGCAAGGTAAAGAGACCTGCCCTTTAAAAGATATGCCTGCCGTATTCTGTCCCCCCGGGGGTAGCGGCGGATATACTCCTTAAAGTTTTCCGCCGCCAGGCTGTAGAGACCGTCCGAATAAAGGTTCCGGGAAAGAGAGAAAAGCCGGGTGGAAGAAGTATCCTCCGGAGGAAGGGCATTTAAAGCAATAGCCCCGCAAAAAATTAATGCCGGAAATATAAAAGTTATAAGATTATTTTTCTTTAGCTTCATCATTAAGGTATCTCTTTAAAAATCTGCCCGTGTGGCTGGATTTACATTTTAATAGTTTTTCCAGGGTTCCGCAACATATGACTTCTCCTCCCCCCTCCCCGCCTTCCGGACCCAGGTCTATTATCCATTCCCCGTTTTTTATTACATCCAGGTTATGCTCGATCACAACTATCGTATTGCCTTTCTTAACCAGGCGGTGAAGCACATTAAGCAAAAAGCATATATCCCGCGGATGAAGTCCGGTGGTAGGCTCATCCAGTATATACAGGGTCTCCCCGGAACTCTTTTTTGCCAGCTCCCTGGCCAGTTTTATCCTCTGGGCCTCTCCTCCCGAAAGGGTGGTGGAAGGCTGGCCCAGCTTTATATAACCCAGCCCCACATCCTCCAGGGTCTGCAGTATTCTCTTAATGTGGGGTATTTTTCTGAAAAACTGCAGGGCCTCGGAAACCGGCATTTCCAGCACCTCGTGTATATTTTTGCCCCTGTATTTGATTTCAAGGGTGGAACCGGTATATTTTTTCCCCGAGCAGGAGGAGCATAAGACAAAAATATCGGGCAGAAAATGCATCTCTTTTTTTATCCAGCCCTGCCCCCCGCAGCGGCTGCAGGTGCCTTCAGCCACATTAAATGAAAACCTGCCCTTTGAATAGCCCCGTGCCCGGCTGAGGGGAAGGGAACTGAAAAGCTCCCTTACCGGGGTGAAGACCCCTGTATAGGTTGCCGGATTTGAGCGGGGGGTTTTCCCTATGGGGGTCTGGTCTATATTTATAACCCTCTTTATCTTATCTGCCCCTTTTATCTGCTTGAAAAGGCCCGGTTTCCCATCCCGGCCGGGAAAAAGATTTTTTTTAATTCCCTTATAGAGAATCTCTTCCACCAGTGTGCTTTTGCCGCTGCCGGAAACTCCGGTCACGCAGTTAAAGGATTTTAAGGCAAATGAGACATCTATATTTTTAAGGTTAAACTGGCGGCAGCCTTTTAAAACTATTTTACCCCTGTCCCTTATTTTTTTCCTGCGGGCGGACGGGACCCTCTTTTTTCCGGTATAATAAAGTGCGGTAAGGGATTCCGAGGAATCCTTAAACTTCCGGCGGGGTCCGGCATAAACCACTTCTCCCCCGAAGCGGCCGGCGCCAGGCCCCAGGTCCACAAGATAGTCAGCCGTATCTATGGTCATTGAATCATGTTCAACCACCATAAGGGTATTGCCCAGGTCTTTTAAATCAGTAAGGGATTTAAGGAGTCTTTTTGTATCCCTGGCGTGAAGGCCGACCGTGGGCTCGTCAAGTATGTAGATAACCCCCACCAGGGAAGAGCCTATCTGGGTTGCAAGTCTTATTCTTTCGGCTTCGCCCGAAGAAAGGGTGTTTGCCTTACGGTCAAGGGAAACATAATCAACTCCGACATCGGTTAAAAAGCCCAGCCGGGCCAGTATTTCCCCCCTTACTTTTTCGCCCACCTCCTTCCGGTTCCTGTCAAATTTAAGGTTAAAAATAAAATCCTTCAGTTTCTTTACCGGCATAGCGCTTAAATCAGCAATATTGCGCCCACCGACTAAAACAGCAAGGGATTTCCGGTTAAGTCTCTTTCCCCCGCAGGAGGAGCATTCCATTTCTCTCATATAAAGGCTTTGAATCTTTTCCCTTACATATGAAGATTCGGTCTGGCGATGCCTTCTTTCAAGCTGGGAAGATACCCCCTCAAAAGAAGAGTTCTTCATATACCTTCTACCTCCCCTCTTAAGGTTAAATTCAAACTCTTTTTTACTGCCGTATAAAATAATATCCCTTATTTTTTGGGGAAGTTTTTTAAATGGAACTGAAAGGCTGAAGCCCAGCTCCTTTGCTATGGTCTCCAGCATCTGCATCCTGTACTTGGCCGCCGCTCCCTTCCATCTCTGGCGGCGGGTGGTAATAGGCTCAAACCAGGGTTTTATGGCCCCCTCCCTTATTGAAAGGTCCGGCGCGGGCACCACCAGCTCCGGGTCCACCTTAAGTTTAACCCCCAGACCCGAACAGGCTGAACAGGCCCCGTAAGGCGAGTTAAAGGAAAAGTTCCGGGGCTCCAGCTCTCCTGAACTTATCCCGCAGGAAGGACAGGCGTAATGGCTGGAAAAAA
>PWQF01000287.1 GCA_003556865.1 Elusimicrobiota bacterium
ATATGATTGAATTTACCTGTCACGGGTCTATGCTTATAATAAATGAGGCTCTTCAGCTCTGTCTCGCGATGGGGGCGCGCCTGGCTCAACCGGGAGAATTTACTAAGAGGGCCTTTCTCAATGGCAAGTTGGATTTGACCCAGGCCGAGGCAGTAAATAATTTAATAAGGGCCCGAACCCATAAAAGCCGTAACCAGGCCATAAGAATGCTTAAGGGGGATCTTAGAAATCTGATATCCGGTCTCCGAAATTCTGTTGAAAAGCTGAAAAGCCTGGTGGATGCCCAGATAGAGTGGGGAGAAACTGAAAATATTGATTTTTTAACTAAGGAGCAGATAAAAAATCATATTAACGATATTAGGGCGAAAACAAAATTATTTATTTCCAGAACCAGGGCAATGCAATCCTCTTTTGAGAGTATGAGGGTAGTTATATGTGGCCGGCCTAACGCCGGAAAATCTTCTTTATTTAATATCCTACTCAACTTTTCAAGGAGCATAATAAGTGAAATTCCCGGAACAACAAGGGATGTGATTGAGGCGGAAACTTTAATAGGCGGCCATCTTATAAAGCTGGTGGACACAGCCGGATTGGGTATTAAAAATCCCGGCCCCTTAGATAAGCTTTCCGCGCGCAAAAGCTTAGAGGAGATAAGGTCTGCCGACCTTATATTGTATGTCATAGATTACTCCTCGCCCATAGAAAAAGAGGATTTTAATATAAAAAAATATTTTTCACCCGGAAAATGGATCACGGTAATAAATAAAACTGATTTAAAAAAAGGCTTTCGCGAAAAGAGTATTAAGGATTTTTTAGAAGAGAATAAATCTGAAAAAGTTTCCTGTGTGCAAAAAACGGGGGTTGAAAATCTGATTTCAATTTTAACTGAATTTTTAGATATAGGGGAAAATGATAAACTTATGATTTCTGCGCGACAACATCAGCATTTAAAAAGATTTTTACAGACCTTGGAAAATGCCTACTCTGAAAACGAAGAGGGGGAGAAATATGATATTGTTTCATTTGAACTTCTGCAGGCATTAAAAGAGCTGGGCGTAGTTGACGGTAAAAGCATTAAGGGTGATATGCTGGATATGATCTTTCAAAATTTCTGTATAGGCAAATAATGTTTCACGTGAAACAACTGTTTAAAAAAAGAAAACGAGGAGTTGCACTGGGTGGAGGTGGAGTCAGGTCATTCTCATCTATAGGGGTTTTAAGATATTTTGAAAAAAAATCATTAAAAATAGATTGTATTTCCGGGACTTCTATGGGTGCGGTTGTTGGGGGGCTATACTCTTTTTACCGATCAAGTGAGCTTGTTGATAAAAAAATAAGGGAAATATATAAAAGCCCGCTTTTTAAGCAGATCCATAATGAATTTGACAAAAAGCTTATGCCGGTAAAACAGGTTGCCGAGCCCGGAATAACTCAAAAGGTGAGCGCATACTATACCCGCTTTAAATTTTTTCAGAACATATTAACGGAAAACCATATAGTTTCTTCAAATAATCTTCGGAAACTGATTAAAGAGTTCATACCTGATGTGGATATTAAGGATTTACCCATAAAATTTTGCTGTACTGCTACTGATATTAGCAGGGGAGAAAAGATTATTTTCCGTAAAGGCTCCCTTCAGAAAGCTGTCCTGGCCAGCATAAGTGTGCCCGGGGTGCTGGAGCCGGAAAAAAGTGGATTATCTTTATTAAGCGACGGCGGTAGCCTGAGCCTTACTCCGGTAGAGGAGTTGATTGAAATAGGGGCTGATTACCTGATAGGGGTGGAAGTTTTTCCTCAAATAAGCTTAAGAGATAGTTTTAAGAACGGAATGGAGATAATTGAAAGATGCGCAAGGCTTACTTCAAAAGAGCTGCATAAAAGGCAGCTCCGGGCAGCCGATCTGGTTATAAGTCCTGATGTAAAAAAAATACTCTGGTTTGATTTTAGCACTTATGATTATGTTGTGCTTGAGGGAGAGAAAGCGGCTGCCGGAAAAGAAAAATTTATTAAATGAAAGATCTTACCGGTACACGCCTGAAAAAAATGACCAAATATATCCGGATGCTTTTAAAGGAAAAAAAGGTTAGAAACATAATAGGAACCTCTGATCCGGATGAAATTAAAAGTAAGCATATAGTTCCCTGTATGAAACTTTCAGATTTTATTATAGGGGATAAAGGAATAGACGTTGGTTCAGGAAACGGGTTTCCCGGCGTTATTATAGCCATTCTTAATCCGGGTAAAGTTATCTGGCTGCTGGATATATCTGCAAAAAAAATAAATTTTTTGAATAAGGTGAAGGAGAACTGCAAATTAAATAATATTTATGCCGTAAGGGGCAGAGCGGAAGAGTTGGGCAGATACCGGGAGTTTAGGGAAAAGTTTGATTTTGCCGTTTCCAGGGCCCTGGCGCCGATTAAAATAAGCTCAGAAATTTCTATTCCATTTGTGCAACCGGGCGGGCACTACTATATAATGAGCGGCAGCAATTCAAAAAAGGAAATTGAAACTGCAGAGAAAATAGTAGACGCATCCGGGGGAAGAATTAAAGAAAGAAATATATCCGGCTGTGTTACCATAGAAAAGATTGATCACACTCCTGAAAAATATCCCAGACAGTGGAAAAAGATAAGATAAAAAATTTGCGCCGAAAAATTAATTAAGTATTATAATAAACATGAAAAGTAAGACCATTGCTGTTGTTAATCAGAAGGGAGGGGTAGGTAAAACTACTACTGCTATAAATCTGGCTGCCGGCCTTGCCCAGCGGTTTCAGGATATACTGCTTATAGACTTTGATGCCCAGGCAAATGCTACCGGGGGGTTGGGGCTGGGTTCAGTTCCGGAGTTGCCTTCCGTATATGAAGCTGTTATGAATAAAAAATTTGCGTCCGAAACAATAATAGAAACCGGCAGGGAGTTTTTAGATCTTATGCCTGCGGAGGGAGACCTTAACGGGGCAAAAGTGGAACTTGTTAATTTAAGGGGAAGGGAATTTAAGCTTAGGGAAATTATAAAAGAGGTTGAAAGGAGTTACAGCTTTATAATAATTGATGCTCCTCCCTCCCTGGATCTTCTTACCGTTAACGCCTTGGCGGCCAGCGATTCGGCTATTATCCCTATTCAGTGTGAGTATTATGCCCTTGAAGGGCTGAGTCAGCTGGTTAAAACCCTTGGCATGATAAAAAAGGGAATAAACAGGAGGCTGGAAATAGAGGGCGTGCTGCTTACCATGCACGATAAAAGGACCAGCCTTTCTTATCAGGTTATAAATAATATAAAAAAACATTTTAAGGGAGCGGTATATAGGACCATAATACCCCGGAATGTAAGGCTGGCGGAAGCCCCCAGTTTCGGAAAGTCCATATTTGAATATGACAGCAGTTCGGCCGGCGCCCGGGCCTACGGGAATCTGGCTGATGAGTTTTTAAGGGATAACAGCCCGGAGGAATAAGATGAAAAAAGCATTGGGAAAAGGAATAGAATCACTGATACCCCGTCAGGAATCCGGGGAAGGCGAACTTAAATATGTTGATGTTTCAAAGATTATACCTAATAAATATCAGATGAGAGAGGATTTTAAAGATGAAAGTATAGATGAGCTTGCCGAGTCCATAGGGGAGAACGGGGTTGTTCAACCTGTTCTTGTAACCCGAAAAGATAAAAAATATATGCTTATTGCCGGGGAAAGAAGATGGAGGGCAGCTAAAAAGGCAGGTATCGAGGAAATACCCTGTATTGAAAAAGATTTAAAAGCCCAGGATACTTTAATGATTTCTCTTGTAGAAAATATTCAGCGTGAAAATCTTTCCCCGGTAGAGGAGGCTTCTGCTTATAAACAGTTGTCGGAGGAATTTTCCCTTACCCAGGAGGAAATAGCAAAAAAAGTTGGAAAAAGCCGCAGTGCTGTTGCAAATGCACTGCGGATACTTTCCCTGCCTCAGGATTTACTGGAGCTGGTAAGCAGTTCCAAGATTTCTTCCGGTCACGCCCGGGCGCTTTTAAGTATTACCGACAAAAAAAAGCGAAAAGCACTTGCTCTTAAAATCGTAAGAGAAAAGCTTACGGTTCGTGAGGCCGAAAAGCTTTCCTCAAAGACGGCAAAAAAGAGAAAAAGTAAAAAACCATCCGGTAGCAGAGCGTTGTCCCCTGAGAGAGACCGGATGAGAGATAAATTTGAAAAAGCGTTAGGAACCAGGGTGCGTATTGATTTAAAGAAAAACAAAAGAGGCACCATTCAGATTGAGTTTTATTCACTGGAGGATTTTGAGAGAATAGCTGATCTTATATGCGCAAAATAATTTTCGGCGCACTGAAAAAGAGTATTGATAATTATCAGCTTATCTGGCTTCTATTTTTTTTAAATATCCTTATAAGTTACATTTCTTTCGGTTACACTTTAATTCCTCTGCCCATATATACGACAGCCTTTACAATTTTATCTGTCTATACCCTTTCAATAGTTTTTCATGCTTTAATTCTTGGGAACAGTACCGGCAACTGGTCCTGGTCTGAAATTGTAACCGGGGGCCTTTATAACTTTATCTTTATGCTTGCCTGGTTTTTATTTTCATTTATATTTGCAGCCATATTTACCTATTTTTTTGCGCCCCTGTTCCCTTTGAATGAGGTTAACGGCCGTCTTTCGGTACTGGTATTTTTTTTATTCAGCTACCTACTTGCCCCGGTAACAGCTTCTCTTTTTGAGGGGATGAACTTAAAAGAGTCTTTTTCAGCTTTACTTAATCTGTTAAAAGAAAATTTTCTGGCCTGGAGCAGCATAGGAATATTTTTAACGGTTCTCCTAATTTTAACAGGAGCAGCTTCAGAGCTTTTAACCTCTAAAGCGGCGGCTTTTTTCAGGGGGAGAATCAATATTTTAAGTATATTTTTTATTTTCTCTGCAGAATTTATAAGATCAACCTCTATTGTTGTCTATATGGCAACAGCAGTGGAGCTGAAGAACCGGACTTTAATAAACGGCTCCGGCGGTTGACATAAAGCTATATATTATATTATTATAAAAAGTCCGTAAGGCCATAGATGGAGGTTTAAATAATGAGTGAAGAAAAAAATAATAATTTCGAAGAAGAAAATAATTTCGGTGACCATAAAGGCGAAGAAGATTCTTCTAAAACTGGCTCAGAGGAATCTTATGACCGTGATGAGGCGGCAAATTCCGAAAAACATGATTTTTCCGGAGAAGAAACAGATCCAGGTTCTGAAGAAGTAGTATCGGAAGAAAAAAATGACTTGAGCTCATTAGGAGAGGAACCTGAGGCCGAGAAGCCTTCCATAGAAGACCTGGCCGAGACTTTCAGTCCCGGGGATAGTGAAGATGAAGAGTTAAGTCCTGAGCCTGAAGAAGATAGCGGCAAAGAGGATGAAGGCGAGGTGTTTGACCTGGCGGGTGAAA
>PWQF01000195.1 GCA_003556865.1 Elusimicrobiota bacterium
ACTCCGGGGGTGTAGTCATCATAGAAATACTCTATGAAGTTGGGGTTCCTGTATGATGTACCGTAGGTAAAACGAAGACTGTGCTTATCATTGGGAAGATATATGGCCGAACCCCTGGTGGTCATATGCCCTTCCGCTATCTCGTTGTAGTCATACCGTACGGAGGCGTTTAAGAGAAGCTGTTCAAGCACCCTGAAATCATTCTGGATATAAGCTGCAATCGCATCCAGGGACTCTTTACCAGACTCACCCTCTTCCCGGTCAAAAAGCCCGGTATCCACCATGTTATGAGAGTATTCTACGCCCCCAGTTAGGGTATGGTTTCCCAGTTGCTCTATCCGTCTTACATCACCCTGAAAATAGAGTTCGTCAAACGGAATAGAATCGCCGCGCAGCTCAACCCCGTCAAGATTTATATGCTTCATATATGCGGTTATCTCTGTATTGGGGAAAGAGTATCCAAGGCTTACATCCATCTTGTCAAACCCTTCCACGTTCATATAACCCGTAGACTCATAGGCCACTGCCCCGTCACCCCGGGCATAGGCGGCAAAAAGGCTCAGGGTAGAATCGTCGTTAAGGTAGTAATCAAACCTGAGATTTGCGGCAGCCTTGTCAATTGCATCCTCGCTTGCCAGTTTTCCGTCATCATAATCCCAGAATTTACCGAACTCCTCTGCCATCAGGTAATCGGCGCCGATTCTGTAACTGTACCTTTCGGAAACTCCGCCATATCTTGCAGATCCCCCGTAAGTTCCCAGTTCGCCTACGGTAGCCGATACCATACCCCCGGCTGAACGAGCCGGATCCTTTGTTATTATATTTATAACACCCAGCATGGCGTTACTTCCGTAAAGAGAAGAACCCGGGCCTCGTATAACCTCTATCCTGGCTATATCATCCACGGTTATGGGAAGAAGATCCCATACAGGCGCATCGTAGGCGCCGTAAGTAACCATAGGCATGCCGTCCACAAGGTAGGCCATCTTATTACCGGGGATTTTATCAAAACCCCTGGAAGATATCTGGTATTCCCCTGCCGTAACCTGAATAACGCTCAGACCGGGAACCTGCCGGAGTGCTTCAGGAATACTCCTTACACCCGACTTTTCAATCTGCTCAGCGGTAATTACCGTAATTGCTGCCGGAGATTCAGCTATGGGCTGCTCCATCCTTGCGGCGGAAAATACCACGTCAAAATCTTCAAACAGCAGCTCCTCAAATCCCTCTGCTCCAGCCAAGACTAAAGCAGGCAGAAGCAATGCCAGTAAGGCAATCTTTCTCATCATCCTACGTCCTCCCCTTTTTTGTAACGCGCAGCCTTTTAATGCTGCTCCTTCTACATTTAATAAATCCTGCCGGAGGCTTATTTTTCCCGGTTTTTACTATACGTACTTTAACTCCGAAATCGTTCTAAGACGCCCACATTAACATATTAAAAAAAACACAAATTGTCAACAGGGCCGGGCTTCAGGCGTAAGCCCAAAAAAATTATCTACCCGAAAACCTCTTTTATTTTATTAAGCAGCACCCGGAAATCATACGGCTTTATTACATATTCATCGGCGCCCGCCTCCAGGGCCTTACTTACTTCTTCTTCCTTATCCTCGCCTGAAGCTATTATTACCGGCACCGAAGCAGTTATACTGCTGCCTTTTATTTTTCTTGTAGCTTCCAGACCGTTCATCTTAGGCATATTTGCATCCATTATAATAAGGGCCGGAGGATCTTTCCGGGCCGACTCTACCGCATCAAGTCCGTTTTCAAAAGATTCTACCCGGTAATTTTCTTTTTTCAGCATCATTTCCAGGAGGGCATTTACAGAAGGAGAGTCATCCACTATCATTATTTTTTTTTCTCTGTTATTCATTTATTTGTTTTACTGCTTATTTGACCCCGGCAGATTCGCTTACCACCCTTATAATATTATCCAGGTTTATTATCCCTATCAGCCTGTTCATATGATTAACTTCCCCCTTAAGGTAATTAAGCTTGCTCTGCTCCAGGGTAGAGAGGGGGGGGTCAATGGAGTTCAGGGGAAAACTGAATATTTCCTCTACCTTATCCACTACCAGGCAGAATTTCATATTCTCTTTTTCAATAACGATAAACCTGGTGAAATTATCTTCTTCATGGCTGTCTGAAAGCTGGAAAAGTTTTTTTAAAGATATTACCGCCAGTATATCGCCCCTTAAATTAATTACCCCCAGAACCGAGGGTGAAAGGGAGGGAAGAGGCACCACCTGTGAAGGTCGAAGCTCCTCTTTTATATTCTCCAGGTCCAGGGCATACCACTCTTTTCCAAGAGCAAAAACCAAAAAATCCTCCCTGTCCTCCTCTTTTTCTTCTCTTTTTTCGGCCAGTTCCATTGCCCTTTCGTGGAAGACCTCCCTTAACTCACGTGTTTCCTCGGACTCGTCCTCCATTATCTTTTCCAGGCTGCTGTACTTGCCTGCCAACTGTTTCAGTTCCCCTTCCTTAAGGGATATAACCTTTCCCAGGTCAATTATGGGCATAAGCCCCAATGGGGTTTCCGCTACTCCGGAAAGCATTTCCCTCAAGGGAATACTTTCATCCGGCTGAATAATATCATCCCTCTCTAAGGAAAAAACTTTTTGAATCTTGTCTATTATAAGGCCCAGTATTTTTCCTTCAACTTTAGTTATAATTATCTGGGTATCTTTTTTATAGTTCCTGGCGGAAAGGCCCAGAATCTTATGCAGGTCGATAACCGGCACCAGTCTTCCCTGGAAATCAATAATGCCTTCCATTATACCAGGGGCATTGGGCACTTTTGTAATTTCAACCATCCATACCACTTTTTCAATCTGATTTACATCTACCCCGAACTCATAATTCTCCAGCCTGAACTTAACTATTTTAAGGGTCTGGGGCAAAGTTTCAGGCGAACCGGTTTCGTTGCTAGGGGCTGAGCTATCCTTGTTTTCAGCCGCCTTATTTTTTGATGGCATATTTTTGGTCTTCTTAAATAAACCCTTTTTTAATATCTTTTTTTCAAAATCTTCTGTCATTGCTATTGTGTCTTTCTGAAAAGGCTGCCCAAAAACTCTTTTTTACGCCTTTTCTCCCCTTCCCCCCCCTCCATGCTTACAACCTCTTCAGTTAATTTACTGTAGTCCCAGCAGGCATCCGAATCAGGAACAGCGTCAAAGACGGTCTGCTGAAAGCCGCAGGCCTTATCTATGCCGGGGCTACGGCGGATAACCGTGTTAAAAACCTTGTTACCGAAAAAATCCCTGACCTTGGAAAGGGCCTCTTCATGCACAGCCGATCCGGGCTCAAAAAAAGTAGGTATCACCCCGCTTATCTCCACTGAATGCTCCAGCTCCTCGTTTACAAGTTTAACTATGTTGATGAGGTGATCGGCACCTTTAAGGGCAAAAAAATTCATCTGCATGGGAACAAAAATCTCAGTAGCCGCAGTAAGGGCATTTACTGTAAGTATGCTTAAAGAGGGAGAACAGTCAATTATCATGTAATCAAACCCCGCCACCTGAGTCCGCTGCTGTATGGAACGGGTCAGTTTTTCAGCAAGCAGGGATTCTCTTCCCGCCTTATCAACTATATCAATTTCAGCCTCTGCCAGGTTAAGATTGGAGGGCAGAATATAGAGGTTGGGGGTATAAGTTCCGGTTATTATTTCCCGGGGCTCTATATCATCCACAAGAACATCATAAATGGAGGGCTGGTTAAGTTCGGGGGTCTTATCTAAAAGAAGGCTTGAGTTTGCCTGGGGGTCAAAATCTATGAGTAATACCCTGCGGTTTTTCCGGGCCAGTCCCGCCGCCAGGTTTACAGCGGTAACAGTTTTACCCACTCCCCCCTTCTGATTTAATATTGCTATTACTCTCATATTTTCTTTAAAATAAAATTTTTCACCCTTTAGTTAATTAGAGAAATTATAATGTAAATACTCTAAACTTTCAAACTTAACTTTACTTATCCCCCTGCCGCTACCTTTTCCTCCAGACTTTTTATTTGCTTTTCCGCCAGGTCAATCAACGTTTTTGGATTAAACCCGCCCCCCATTTCAAGCGGTTCCTCCGGGGGGTAATTTTTAAAGGTAACAAGGCTGTTCCGGTACTGCCGGAGGGCTTTTTCAAAATGGCCGCTCTCCTCATATATATGGGCCAGGTGAAAATTTGCCAGACCTAAATCGTTTTTAAGGTAGAGAGCGCTTTTAAAATATTTTTCGGCAGCGCCCAGGTTATTCATTTTCTTGTTAATTAAACCCGCCAGAAAATGTCCGGAAGAATTTAGCCTCTCTTTTTTAATTGCCAAATGGGCATACTTAAGGGCCCTGGAAAGGTTATTCTGCTCTGTATATATCTTTGCAGCCAGGATGCAGGCCTTAAAGGATTCCTCCTTTTTAAGGGATTTCTCTATTTCTAAAGCCGCCCTGCTGAAATCCTCCTTTATATAATGCTCAAACGCCTGACGGTAAAAATCAGGGGAGGGCTTCTCTTTTGCGGGAGGGAGGGAGGACATCTTATCTTTTTTCAGAACTGGTTCTCCGGCGGAAGTCTTAGCTGTTTTCTTATATACAAACGCTTCTTCAAACTGGACCGGTTTGAATTCATCGCTTATCCCGTAAAGGGATTCTGAATTACCCAGGAAAAGATATCCGCCTTCTGTAATAAGCTCCGCAAACTTTTTAAGTATCCACTTTATTGAGTCACGGTCAAAATATATAAAAACATTCCTGCAGAAGATTATATCCCATTTACCTGAAAAACTCTGGGGGTAGGGCTCTTCCATCAAGTTATGATAATCAAAAGAGCATATTTTTTTCACTTCCGGGGTCAGCTTAAACCGGTTGCCCTCTTTTTTAAAGTACCGCTGCTTCCTGTTTTCACTTACATTCCTGAGCCGCCACTGGTTATATTCGGCTTTTAAGGCCTCGTTTAATATGGCCTTATCCACATCCGTGCCCAGTATCTCTATATCCCATTGCTGCGGATACTGAAGCTTTTCCATTATCTCAATGGCAATGGAATAAGGTTCCTCCCCGGTTGAACATGCCGCGCTCCACACGGATAAGGACGGGACCGGGCTTTGCTTAAGCTTCAGGTTGCATATATCCGGAAGTATTTTCTGCCTTAAGGCCCTGAACTGGTGCTCTCCCCGGAAAAAAGAACTCTCATTAATGGTAAGCAGGCTTAAAAGATGGCGGAGCTCTGTTGAGCCGTCAGGATGATATTTTAAGTACCTGAAGTAGTTATAAGGGTTTTCAAAGCTTAAATGGTCTATGCGCTCGGACAGGGCCTGCTCAATCTTATCCTGCCGCCGCAGCTGTATCCCTGCAGCAGCCGATATATAATTGCGGAACATCTTTACTACTGTAGGCGTTATCATTTATAAGTTTCCCGCTTCCTTTAAAAGCTTTTC
>PWQF01000154.1 GCA_003556865.1 Elusimicrobiota bacterium
AAAAGAAGTGAAACCCTATCTTCAGGTTCCCGAAATAGAGATTGCCGGATTGAGCAGAACTGTGCCGCGGGAAGAAAAAAAAGAGGAAGATCCGGGAAAAGTTATCGAAATTGAAGAAGATAAAGAAGATGAGGACAGAGGCAGAACTATTGACTTATATTAACAGGGAGATACGATGAGAAGCGATAGAATAAAAAAAGGTCCGGGCCGGGCTCCTTCAAGGGCGCTCCTTTATGCCTGCGGAGTTGATAACGAGGATATACATAAAAAACCCTTTATAGGCATAGCTTCCAGCTATACCGATGTTGTGCCTGGACATGTTCATATGGAACGTCTTCAGAGGGCAATAGAAAAGGGTGTTTACGCCGGGGGGGGGATTTCCTTTACTTTTGGAACTTTGGCCATCTGCGACGGCATCGCTATGGGCCACCAGGGAATGAATTTTTCTCTTCCTTCCCGGGAGCTTATTGCAGACAGTATTGAGAGTATGGCCCAGGCTCACGCTTTTGACGGTCTGGTGCTTCTTACTAGCTGCGATAAAATAACTCCCGGAATGCTTATGGCTGCAGCCAGACTTAATATTCCATCTATAGTTGTTACCGCAGGCCCTATGGCTTCGGGTAAAAGGGGAGGGAAAAGGCTTTCGCTGGTTAGAGATACATTTGAAGCGGTGGGGAGTTATGAAGCAGGTAAAATCAGCTCAGGAGATTTGGAGGAAATGGCTCTAAGAGCCTGCCCGGGAGCAGGCTCCTGTCAGGGGCTTTATACTGCAAATACAATGAACTGCCTAACCGAGGCCATGGGAATGAGTCTTCCCGGATGCGGCACTTCACTGGCAGTTTCAGCTAAAAAAGAAAGGCTTGCCTACCGCAGCGGAAAACGTGTTGTAGAACTTGTTAATAATAAAATTTTTCCCAGGGATATAATAAATGCTGCCTCTATTTATAATGCGGTAGCAGTTGATATGGCTACAGGGGGGTCAACCAATACTGTTCTCCATCTTCCGGCTATAGCAAAAGAGGCCGGAGTAAAACTGGATCTGGGACTTTTTGACAGAGTGGGGCGGGAGGTTCCTCAGATACTTAGCCTCCGTCCCGGAGGGGAACACTTTATGGAAGACCTGGAGTGGGCCGGGGGTATAGGGGCTGTTCTTAACCGGCTGGAAAGTTTTTTGAAAGATAATATTACAGTTTCCGGAAGTAAAATAAAAAAAGTAGCTAGAATGTCGGAAGTAGAGAATATAGATGTTGTCAGAGCCAAATCAAATCCCTACAGACCTACGGGGGGGATAGCCATACTCTATGGAAACCTCTGCCCCCGGGGAGCGGTAATAAAGCAGTCAGCTGTGGATAAGGAAAATATGGTTATGAATGGCCCGGCCCGGGTTTTTGACAGTGAAGAAGATGCAATGAAGGCTATACGAAAAAAGAAAATAAAAAAGGGTGATGTTGTGGTTATCAGGTATGAAGGACCAGCGGGGGGGCCGGGTATGAAAGAAATGCTTAATCCTACGTCACTCATATGCGGAATGGGTCTGGAAAAAGATGTAGCTTTGATAACAGATGGTAGATTTTCAGGAGGGACCAGGGGCCCTTGCGTGGGACATATTTCCCCCGAGGCTGCTTCCGGGGGCCCCATAGCTGCCCTTAGAGATGGGGATCTGATAGAGATTAATATTCCTGCCCGCTCAATGAATGTTAAGTTGACCAAGCAGGATATAAAAATGAGAATGCTGAAATGGAAAAAGCCCCGGAAGAAAGTCTCCGGATGGCTGGCTCGCTATTCAAAGCAGGTTGGTTCTGCTGCCGGCGGGGCAGTTTTGGAATAAAATAATATAAGAGGGAGAAATTAAATGCGCGGATCAAAAATACTTATAGAAAGTCTTAAAAAAGAGGGTGTAAAAATAATGTTTGGAATCGGGGGCGGTTCTGTAATACCCCTGTTTGACGAACTTTACAGTGACAAAGATATAAAGTTTTTACTTACCAGACATGAACAGGCAGCAGCCCACATGGCTGACGGTTATTCCAGGGCAACCGGAGAAGTGGGGGTTTGTGTGGCAACTTCCGGTCCGGGCGCCACTAACCTGGTAACAGGACTGGCTACTGCTTTTTTAGATTCTATACCTATGATTGCAATTACAGGACAGGTAGCTACCCACTTGGTGGGAAACGATGCTTTTCAGGAGGCAGATACAACTGGAATAACCCGACCGGTTACAAAGCATAACTATCTTGTTACGGATGTGAAGGATCTTGCACGCACAGTAAAAGAAGCTTTTTATCTGGCCCGCTCCGGAAGGCCCGGCCCGGTGCTTATAGATCTTCCTGTTGATGTTCAGAGAGCTTCCTGCCGCTTTTCCTATCCTAAAACAGCTTCCATAAGAGGCTATAAACCTAAAATAAGCGGACACAAAAAACAGATAAAAGCAGCTGCGCTTGCCATTAATGAATCCAAGAAGCCGGTTATATATGCTGGTGGAGGAGTAATTGTTTCAGAAGCTTCTGAGTTTCTTAAAAAATTTGCCTCAAAGGGGAAAATTCCGGTTACCACTACTTTGATGGGAACCGGTGCCTTTCCTGATGATGATCCCCTTTCACTTGGTATGTTGGGAATGCACGGAACCTTTTATGCAAATCAGTCCATGCAGAAGTCTGATCTTATCATAGCGGTAGGTTCACGGTTTGATGACAGGGTTACGGGCAGGCTTTCTAGTTTTGCTCCGGGAGCAAAAATAGTTCATATTGATATAGACCCTACTTCTATTTCAAAAACTGTCCCTGTTCATATACCTATAGTGGGAGACTGCAAAAATATACTTAAAGCCCTTACTGTTTATGTGGAGAGCAAAGAAAGAAAAGGCTGGCATGATAAAATAAAACAGTGGAAAGAAAAGTACCCCCTTACATATAAAAAAGACGGGAAATTGCGCCCCCAGTATGTTATTCAGGAACTGGATCGCTTGACAAAAGGGGAAGCTATTATTTGTACTGAAGTGGGCCAGCACCAGATGTGGGCCCGCCAGTTTTATAAATATAAGAATCCCCGTTCTTTTTTAACTTCAGGAGGGCTGGGGACAATGGGGTACGGTTTTCCGGCAGCTATAGGCGCTAAAAAAGGATGTCCTGAAAAGACGGTTATAGATATTGCCGGTGACGGAAGCTTCCAGATGAATATACAGGAACTGGCTACCGCAGTCATAAATGAAATTCCTGTGATAATAGCGGTTATGAATAACAATTACCTGGGAATGGTCAGGCAGTGGCAGGAACTTTTTTTTAAAAAACGGTACAGCCAGGTTTGCCTGGGTGAATGCCATGAAAAAAGAGTGCCGGATTTTAGCGCTGTAGCCCAGGCTTACGGGGCAAAGGGAATAAGGGTTGAAAAGAAAAAAGATGTAAGTAAAGCAATTAAGGAGGCTTTAAATTATAAAAAAGGCCCTGTAGTTATTGATTTCCTGGTTGAGAAAGAAGAAAATGTTTATCCCATGGTGCCCGCCGGTGCCGCTCTTGATGAAATAATGCTGGAAATGGCGTAGAAAAATAAGGAGTATAACTTCATGAGGCATACTATATCTGTTTTGGTGGAAAATAAATTTGGGGTTTTAGCAAGAATTTCCGGACTTTTCAGCGCTAGGGGTTATAATATAAATTCTCTGGCCGTAGGGGAAACGGAAGATCCTGACATTTCAAGAATGACCATAGTAGTTCAGGGCGATGAAAAAGTGCTGGAACAGGTCACAAAGCAGCTTAATAAACTTCCTGATGTTATTAAGGTTAAGGATTACCTGGGAGTTGATTATGTGGAAAGAGACCTCATACTGGTTAAATTAAAAGCTCCTAAAGCGGCCCGGCCGGAGATAATACAGGCTGCTTCCATATTCAGAGCTAAAGTTGTTGATGTGGCACAGGATAAACTTATGCTTGAGGTCACGGGAGATGAAAATAAGATAAAGGCTTTTATAGAGCTTTTAAAACCTTATAACATATTGGAACTGGCAAGAACAGGGGTAATAGCCCTGGAGAGAGGAGAAAAATAATGGCGCTTAAAATTTATTATGAAAAAGATGCGGATTTAAAAAAATTGGAGGGAATGAAGGTAGCGGTAATAGGCTATGGTAGCCAGGGTCGTGCCCAGGCCCTTAATATAAGGGATTCCGGAGTCGATGTGGTGGTTGCGGAGATGGAGGGAACAGAAAACTACAAAAAGGCCCAGGAAGACGGCTTTACACCTATTGATGCTGTTGAAGCTGCTGCAGAAGCGGATTGGATTCAGCTTCTTGTGCCTGATACGGTTCAGCCAAAAGTCTTTGAAGAGATAAAAGAAAAAATAGCATCTAAAAATAATGCGGTACTGGGTTTTTCTCACGGATTTAACATACGGTATGGTAAAATAATACCTCCGGCCAACTGCGATGTGGTTATGGTCGCCCCTAAAGGTCCGGGACATCTGGTTAGGGACGTTTATCTTGAGGGAAATGGAGTTCCTATGCTTGCTGCGGTTGAAAAGGATGTTTCCGGACAGGCAATGGATCTTGCCCTGGCTTACGCAAAAGCAGCCGGCGGGACCAGGGCCGGGGTTATTGAAACTACTTTTGCCGAAGAAACAGAAACTGACCTTTTCGGTGAACAGGCAGTCTTATGCGGGGGGGTGGTAGAGTTAATGAAAAAAGGGTTCGAGACACTAACCGAGGCAGGTTACCAGCCTGAAATAGCTTATTTTGAATGTCTTCATGAAATGAAGCTCATTATCGACCTGGTTTACTCTAAAGGGATTTCATTTATGAATTATTCTATCTCAGATACAGCTGAATACGGAGAATATTCCCGGGGAGAAAGAGTAATAACAGATAATACCGGAGCGGAAATGAAAAAGATATTAAAGGAAATACAGTCAGGGGAATTTGCTGAAGAGTGGATAAAAGAAGATTCCTCCGGACGCTCTCTTTTCAACAGAAAACGAAAGGAAATGGAGGATCATCTTATTGAAAAAACAGGTAAAAAATTAAGGGATATGATGGACTGGCTGAAAAAGTAAATTATGAATAAATTGCTAATATTTGATACCACCCTGCGTGATGGTGAGCAGTCCCCGGGTGCAAGCATGAATATGGCTGAAAAACTTCAGATAGCAAGGCAGCTGGATAATATGGGGGTGGATGTGATAGAAGCCGGATTTCCCATTGCTTCTGAAGGTGATTTTGAAGCTGTGAATATAATTGCTTCAGAAATGAAAAAGTCTTCTGTATGCGGGTTGGCCAGAGCGGTGGAAAAAGATATTCAAAGATGCTGGGATGCTGTAAAAAATGCAGTCAGCCCCCGAATCCATACATTTATAGCTACCAGTCCTATTCACCGCAAGGCAAA
>PWQF01000053.1 GCA_003556865.1 Elusimicrobiota bacterium
ACCGTTCGATAAAAGAAAGGTAAAGATCTGCATTCTCCCGAAAAAAAACAGTTACTCAGTCAATTTGAGTTTTTGACTTTTGGGTTTTCTGGGTTGACTGCATCACTACTATCATTTCCGTACCAAATAATATTTTCCTGAGCCCGGCAAAATTTAAATAAATTGCGTAATAAAAAAAGGGAAGGTAACTGCAGGCTTAATAGTAATTCATAGGTCAAAAAAGTATTTGACCCGGAGAGCTCAAAAAAGTATATTCGGGAAAATGTGTTTTAAAACTTTAATAAGTTTAGCCTTAATACTTATATTGCCTTCACCCCTTCCGGCTTCCGGCCGGCCCGGAAGGCAAATATCTGATGAAGAACTAATGGAAAAGGTTCAGAGGCAGACATTCCGGTATTTTTGGGATTATGCCTACCCGGGAAACGGGATGATACGAGAAAGGAGCCGAAGGACTGAGGGGCTGGTCCCTTTTGACTCCTCTTATTTTGTTACGGAAAAAGGTCCACAGGGTATCCCCGGACTACGGGGAGACTATTTTAACAACACTTCCTTTATGGGGGAACCTGTCTTTAGCCGTGTAGATGAAACTATAGATATGGAATGGGGGAGAGGAAGTCCCGACCCCCGGATAAGGCCTGACAGGTTTTCAATACGGTGGCAGGGTTTTATGAAGTTTCCCCGCAGCGGTTATTATGAAATAGGATTGGGAAGCGATGACGGTTCCAGGCTTTATTTTAACGGCAATCTTCTTATAGATAATTGGGGAGACCACAGCTATAAGGTTAAAAGCGGGGGGGTTGAGGTTGAGGCAGGTAAGCTTTATCCCGTAAAATTGGAGTATTATGAAAATGTTCAGGAGGCTTCCGTAAGGCTGGGTCTTATGAAGGAATATCTTTCCCCTGATGCTCCGGTGGAAAAAGATTTAGGTAATATAATATGTGCGGTAGGTGGTACAGGCATGGGGGTTATGGCTATTATAGTGGGTGCGGAAAGGGGGTGGGTGGAAAGGGAAGAGGCGGCCCTGCGGGTTCTTAGTATAGTTGAATTTCTGGAAGAGGCGGACAGCTATCACGGAGCGTTTCCGCACTGGCTGGATGCCCAGACAGGCAGAACAATAGCTTTTTCAAGAGAAGATGACGGCGCTGATATTATGGAAACGGCGCTTCTTTTCCAGGGACTGCTTAGCGCCAGGGCCTACTTTAACCGGGATATGAGCCATGAAAAAAATTTAAGAGAAAAAATAACAAATCTGTGGAATAAAGTCCAGTGGAACTTCTTTACCCGGGGGGAAGATGTCCTTTACTGGCACTGGTCCCCAAATCACGGCTGGGCCATGGGTCATAAAATAAGAGGCTGGGATGAGTGCCTTATTGCCTATGTTCTGGCTGCATCTTCATTAACCGATCCTATAGATCCAAAAGTCTATCATCAGGGCTATGCAGATAACGTAACTTTCGTAAACGGAAAAGAGTATTACGGGATAGAACTGCCTCTTGGTCCTGATTACGGGGGGCCTCTTTTCTTTGCTCATTATTCTTTTCTGGGGCTGGATCCCCGGGGCCTGGAGGACCGTTATGCAGAATACTGGGTTCAAAATGTAAACCATACTCTCATAAACAGGGAACACTGCATTCAAAATCCAAACAACTATAAAGGCTACGGGCCGGAAAGCTGGGGGCTGACTTCAAGTTATAATTACCAGGGTTATGATGCTCATTCTCCTGCGCTTGATATGGGGGTTATAACTCCTACGGCGGCCCTATCCTCAATGCCCTATACTCCCCGCTACAGCATACAGGCATTAAGGCATTTCTATTATGAGAAAGGAGATAAACTTTGGAGCCGGTTTGGTTTTGTGGATGCCTTCAGCACCCATTACAGCTGGAGGGCAGATACTCACCTGGCCATAAACCAGGCCCCTATTATAATAATGATAGAAAATTACAGGAGCGGACTTCTGTGGGATATTTTTATGGGCATACCTGAAGTACGCGACGGGCTTAAGGCACTTGGCTTTAACATTCAGTAATAATTTTTTGCTTTAAGATTATACGTTATGCTAAAGAGAGCAGTAAAAACTTTTTTATTTTCTTCAGCGCTTGCAGTTTCCGGATTCTCGCTTACAGAGGCCCGAATTACTTATTACGGCAGCCTTCAGCCCGGGGGTTTTATAGTGGTCCGATCCACGGGAATCGAAAAAGCTTTCTTGGAGGGAAAAAGAATTACCTCAGATGAGGGCTTTGTGGTCTTTGGTTTTGACCGCGATGATTTGGGGTCCCGGACTCTTGAACTTTTATTCAGTGACGGCCAGAGAAAAAAGAGAGAGTTTTTTCTTCCTGAAAGAGAATATGCCGTTCAGCATGTGAGAGGTCTACCACCGGAGCAGGTAACTCCCGGACCTAAAGAGAGGGAGCGTATAGAAGGAGAAAGAAGAATTATAAGGCAGGCGATATATCGGGCGGGTCTTAAAAATAAACCGTTATATTCTTCCGGGTTTATGCGTCCGGTAAAGGGAGGGAGAATTACCGGGGTTTTCGGGAGCCAGAGAATTCTTAACGGGGTAAAAAGGGCGCCCCACAACGGTATCGATATAGCACTTCCTCAGGGCACTCCGGTTAAGGCTATGGCTGATGGAATGGTCCTTTTGACGGGAGATTTTTTTTACGCCGGAAAATATGTGATGCTATCCCACGGCCAGGGTCTCTTAAGTTTTTATATGCATCTTTCAGAGATAACGGCTGAAGATGGCGACTTTGTGAAAAAGGGAGAGAAAATAGGAAAGGTGGGTATGACCGGAAGGGCAACCGGCCCCCATCTTCACTGGGGAGTGCAGTGGAATGATAAAAGAATTGACCCCGCCTCACTTCTTAATACCGGTCTGGGTGAAGAAAAAGAGACCTCCATAGAGGTGGATATAAAAATGCAGCGTCTTTACCTTTACAGGGACGGCAAAAAAATTAAAAGCTATCCTGTTTCAACTTCCAGATACGGTGTCGGTAATAGATCCGGCTCTTTTAAAACCCCCCCCGGATTGCATCGCATACAGAAAAAAATAGGTGAAGGAGCTGCTGTGGGAGCGGTATTCCGGGGAAGAGTTAAAACAGGAGAAATAACTGAAATTTATTATGACAACAGAAGAGCAGGCAAGGATTATATACTTACCAGGATTCTAAGGCTGGAAGGGCTTGAACCGGGAGTTAATAAAGGGGAGGGGATAGACAGTTTTCAACGCTATATCTATATACACGGGACAAAAGAGGAAGGGCTTGTGGGGCAGCCCGTCTCCCGGGGCTGCATACGGATGAGGAATAAGGAAGTTATTGAGCTTTTCGAACTTGTAACTGAAGGAACTCCTGTGAAAATTATACAGTGAATGAAAAAGATTTAAAAAAAATGTTTCCGAGGTCCTCTAAATATGATAAGGATTGGGTAATGGAAAACTCTTATGACGGGTTAACCCTGCACTGCCTTGAAAGCCTCACTTTTCTTATCAACCTTAAGAAGGGAATGAGGGTTTTAGACCTGGGCTGCGGATGGGCTATAAGTTCTATTTTTCTGGCAAAAGAGTACGGGGTACAGGTATGGGCTGTCGACAAAAATTTTTCTCCATCGGAAAACTATGTCAGGGTTAAAGAGGCACGGTGCGCTGAAAATGTTTTTCCCTTAAAGGCTGATGCCCGCTACCTTCCTTTTCCCCGTGATTTTTTTGACGCGGTTATTTCTGTGGATGCCTATTCGTATTTTGGTATGGATGAGCGCTACCCATCCTATCTGGCATCATTTTTAAAAAAGGGCGGGATCATAGCCATAATGGACGGCTGCTTTACCCGGGAGTTTAATAATATAAAGGAAGTTCCTGAACATATAGTACCTATCTATAACGATAAGGAGGATCCCTGGTACCCGGTTCACTCTGTGGAATGGTGGAGAAATTTCCTGGAAAAGTCCGGCGAAATAAAAGTTTTAAATGCGGAAATCATCCCGGAAACAGAAGCAATATGGAAAAAATACCGGCAGAACTGCAGTGAAATAAAGAGCGAGCAGAAACTTATAAAGGCCCTGGAAAAAGACCGGGGACAAAATTTAGCTCTCCTGCGGCTTAAGGCAGAGAAAAAATAGGTTGCAGGGTCCGCACGCGGTGAATTTTACTTTTATTTTACCTCTATTACACCTATTTTTCATTTAATCGCAGTATATTTAAGGAGAAGCAAGATAAGTTTTTAAAAAATATGGGAGTTTAATATGAAAGTTCTTATAATTGATGATGAAGAAGCTATAGTTTCAATGTTTACCGATACTCTGGAAATGAACGGGCATAATGTTATGGTTGCTAACTGTGGTCAGGAGGGTATGGCCCGGGCTAAGGATTTTCAGCCTGATATAATTGTTCTTGATGTTAATATGCCGGGTATAGACGGGTTTACAGTGCTGGAAAATTTAAAGAAAAATGAAAAAACAAATAAAATTCCGGTTCTTATGGCAACGATAAATGATAAAGGCAGCGATATTGAAAAGGGGATACTGCTGGGTGCGGAAAAATACATGGTTAAGCCTTTTTCCATTGACTCCCTGGAAGAGGCCATAAATAAATACGGTAACGGAAACTGAATCTTAGGCGGTGTCAGTTATTCAGTAAATCTTCTATAAGGCGCCTGTTATCAGTGTCGGTCCACCTCCGCGCTCCGGAAATATAGCTTCTTATCCCGCCCCGGGAATCAATAATAAAGGTTTGGGGTATTCCCCCACTCCTGTCATATCTTTTAAAAGCTGTTCCGTCACTGTCTAAAAAAACGGGGTAAGTATAGCCGTAGCGGTTAATATAATCTTTTACTGTTTTCTTTTGCTCTCCTACCGAAAGAGCAAGTATGGTAAAACCCTTATCTTTATAATCCTGGTATATTTCCTGCATAAAAGGTTTTTCATATCTGCAGGGAGGGCACCAGGTTGCCCAGAAGTTAAGCATTACTGTTTTGCCCCTGTAGTCGGAAAGCCTTTTCAGGTTGCCTTCCATATCGGTAAAGGTGATTTCATCGGCAGCTGAACCGGCAGAAGAAGCGGTGTCGGGTTCCTTAGTCCCGGTATTTATTCTGCCGGCTCCTTCCAGAATCGAAAAACTTAAAAATATAATACCGGCAAGGGTAGCCGCATAACGAAACACTCTTTTATTCATAACAGTAAAAGATTAAAATATTTAAATTAATAAGTCAAAATTTTTTAAAAAAAGAGATGGGAAAAATTGATTTATAAGGACTAAATTAATAAAATCACATACATATATGTTTAAGCTCTGGGGGGCAGAAGATGAAACAGGAATAAAAAATAATCCATGATTA
>PWQF01000231.1 GCA_003556865.1 Elusimicrobiota bacterium
ATATCCCTGGGAGCCCAGAACACTCACCACAAGGAAGAAGGGGCCTACACCGGAGAAATATCCCCCCCGATGCTTGCAGATGCAGGATGCGCCTATGTAATAATAGGCCATTCCGAGAGAAGGGAATACTTTAACTGCAGCGATTCGGATGTTAGGGAAAAGTTAAGGGCGGCAGTAAAATTTAATCTTAAACCCATTGTATGCATAGGGGAGAAGCTGCAGGAAAGAGAGAACGGGAGCGCATTTGAACTGCTTTCCCGGCAGCTTTCAGAGGGGCTGAAAAACCTCAGCCCGGAGGAAAAAGCGGATTTGACAGTAGCTTATGAGCCAGTGTGGGCAATAGGCACAGGCAGGACAGCTACTCCGGAAATTGCCGAAGAGACCCACAGGCATATAAGGGGCCGTCTTGCAGAGATGTACGGCAGGGACTTCAGAGAATCTGTAAGAATACTTTACGGCGGGAGCGTAAAACCGGAAAATATAAAGGCGCTTATGTCAGAGGAAAATATTGACGGGGCACTGGTGGGCGGAGCAAGTTTAAACGCAGAATCTTTTGCCTCAATAATAAATTTTTAAATTAGTGGATATCCCAGATATCACGGGGGAAGTCTTTTTAAGGCTGCAGCGTTTGCGGAAGGGGATCGTATGCAATGTTTCCAACAGGCACGCCCATCTTAAAAAAGAAGATATTGAGAAGCTTTTCGGTCACGGCTACCGGCTTAAAAAATTAAGGGATCTAATGCAGCCCGGTGAATATGCCTGCAGGGAAACTGTGACCTTAATGGGGCCTAAATCTAAAATTAAGAGGATAAGGGTGCTGGGTCCGCCCCGGGAATTTTCCCAGGTTGAAATTTCCCGCACTGATGCATATGCCGCAGGAATTGATGCTCAGGTGCGTCTCTCCGGAGACCTGGGGGATACGGCCGGGGGCAGGCTCATAGGCCCTTCAGGTTCAGTATATATCCCGGGCGGCATAATTGTAGCTGCCCGTCATATACATATGACTCCCGGCGATGCGGATTTTTTTAAGGTCCGGGACGGGGATAGGGTAAGGGTAAGGACCCGTCCTCCCCGGTCTGTTGTTTTTGAGGATGTAATTGTAAGGGTAAGCAATGAGTATGCGACCGAATGTCATATAGACAGGGATGAGGCCAATTGCTGCGATTTTAAAAGTTCAGAAGAAGTATTTTTAACTTAATCAGGTAAAAGGAGAAATTAATTATGGAACAGGAAGCACTGGGTTTAATAGAGACAAGGGGACTGGTGGCAATGATAGAGGCTGCTGATGCTATGGTTAAAACCGCCGATGTAAGACTTGCCGGTTATGAAAAAATAGGCCACGGCTATGTAACGGTTATGGTAAGGGGAGAGGTGGCTGCCTGCCGGGCTGCCTGTGAAGCGGGAAGCGCGGCGGCGCAGAAGGTGGGAGAACTTGTAGCGGTGCATGTAATACCCCGCCCCCATTCAGACCTGGAGAAAAGAATCCCTATATCCGCAGGTTCAGAAAAAAAATAAGAATATTTTATGGAAGCACTGGGAATGATTGAGAGCCTGGGATTTATCTCCCTGGTACACGCGGCCGATATTATGGTGAAGACGGCTTCAGTTAAGGTTGCTGATTACCAGAGGACCGGGAACGGGCTGGTCTGCATTCTGGTGCGAGGTTCGGTTGCGGACTGCCGGGCTGCCGTGGATGCGGCCTGCCATGCAGTTGAGGAGCTGGGAGAGCTTGTGGGCGCTCATGTTATACCCTGTCCTGACCCTGCCCTGCAGGAAGTTCTTCCTTTAAGTTTAAAGGGGAATAATTTATGAAATTCGGAATAATTTCAGGAAATGTTGTCTGCACCACGAAAGATAAAAAAATAGAGGGCACAAAACTGCTGCTTGTGCAGCCGGTTAACGATAAGCTGGAGAAAGATGGAAACACCCTGGTCGGTATTGATTCGGTAGGGGCGGGGGAGGGAGAGCTTGTCCTTTTTGTTTCTGGTTCTTCTTCCCGGCTTACTGAAGTTACGGAAGGGCGTCCGGTTGACTGCACTATTATGGGTATCGTGGATTTTGTGGAAAAAGAAGGTAAAACTATCTTTGACAAGCATAAGCAGGATTGAGCCGGGTTTTACATATTTGTAATTTAAAATTTTTCAGGGAGAAATAAAATGGATATTAACAGGGAAGAGGTATCCAGGATAGTAAAAGAAGTTCTTTCGCGAATTGAAGAGCAGGAGGTTACTCTTCCTTCTGAATTAAGTTCCTCTCCGCAGGGAGTTCTCTATCCCTCTATGGAGGAAGCAATTTCTGCTGCCCGGGAGGCACAGGAAAAATTTTCCGGACAGAGCCTGGCCTTAAGAGAGAAGGTTATTAAAGCTATGCGGTCTGCGGCCTGCAGGGAAGCTTCTTCTTTAGCTCTTATGGCTGTGGAAGAGACTTCAATGGGGCGGCAGGAAGATAAGGAAAAGAAAAATTTACTGGCGGCAGAAAAGACGCCCGGGCTGGAAGATCTCCGCCCCCTTGCCTGGACGGGGGACAGGGGCCTGACCCTTGTGGAAAATGCTCCCTTCGGAGTTATAGGTTCTGTTACCCCTTCTACAAACCCCACTTCTACCGTTATAAATAATTCAATAAGTATTCTGGCGGCAGGGAATTCCGTAGTTTTTGCCCCACACCCCGCTGCAAAAAACTGCTCCCAGAAAGCAATGAATATACTTTCGGAAGCAGCCGTTGAGGCCGGCGCTCCGCCGGGGCTCATAACTGCAATGGAGACCCCTTCATTAGAGGGGGCTGAGGTTCTTTTTTCCCACCCGGATATAAAACTGCTTATTGTCACCGGCGGGCCCGGAGTAGTTAAAAAGGCAATGAAGACCGGGAAAAAAGTTATTGCCGCAGGTCCCGGCAACCCCCCGGTAGTTGTTGATGATACTGCGGATCCTTCATCTGTGGTTGATTCTATTGTTAAGGGGGCAAGTTTTGATAACGGGGTTTTGTGCACTGCCGAAAAAGAGGTTCTGCTGAGCCAGGGGTCTCAGGAAAAGATTCTTTCCCGTATGCGGGCTCATGAAAAAGCCTATGAACTTACTTCCGAACAGATGCGCCGTCTGGCCGAAAAGGCAATAGAGAAGAGCGGCAGGGGCGGGAAGCATCCGGTTGTTAACAGGGAGTTTATAGGGAAAAACCCTTCGGTTATAGCAAAATCTCTGGGAATAGATATTGGGGAAGATATAAGGCTTCTCTGGGGAGTGGTGGATGAGGATAATGATTTTATGTGGACCGAACAGCTTATGCCTGTTCTGCCCTTTGCCGTTACCGGCGACATAAAAAGAAGCATAGACCTTGCCGTGGAAATGGAGGGGGGAAACGGCCACACGGCCATAATGCATTCGCTTAATGTAGAATCCCTTACCCTTATGGCCAGAAAATCGGCCTGTTCAATATTTGTTAAAAACGGCCCCTCTTATATGGGGCTTGGAATGGGAGAGGGCTATGCCACTCTTTCCATTGCAACTCCTACCGGGGACGGGCTGGTAAGCGCAAAAAACTTTACCCGGCCCTTAAGGTGCGTTCTTGTGGATTATTTCAGGATAACCTGAACGGATGCTTAAAGAAGAGATAATAAAAAAAATAAAAGATGGGGGTGTAACCGGAGCGGGAGGAGGAGGGTTTCCGTCTCACCTTAAACTTAAATCCGGCGCGGATGCGGTAATAGCCAACGGGGCCGAATGTGAACCCCTGCTGGCAAGCGATCTTTATTTAATGGAAAATTACGCTCCCGAAATTATAAGCGGGCTCAATTATGCTAAAGAGGCCTCCGGTGCGCGGAGAACAGGCATAGCCATTAAAAAAAAATATAAAAGAGCCGGGGAAGAGCTCAGGAAAAATATAAAAAAAGATTCCGGTATTGATATATTTTTGCTGGATGATTACTACCCGGCCGGTGACGAACTGGAAATTGTTTATAATGCCGCCGGTAAAATTGTCCCCGAATCCGGCCTGCCACTGGATTGCGGCTGTATAATATTTAACGTAAACACTCTTTTTAATATTAACTTTGCGGTTAAAAAATCACTGCCGGTAACCGACAGGTTTATTACCGTTGCCGGTGAAGTGAATTCCCCTTACATAACCCGCGCGCCCCTGGGAACACCGGTAGGGGAGCTTGCAGAGCTGGCCGGTCCTAAAACAGCTGAGTTCAGTATTATGGCCGGCGGGCCTATGATGGGCAAGCTGGTTTCACCGGACTTTACCTTAACTAAGACCTGCGGGGGAGTTCTTCTGTTTCCTCTGAATCATCCTGTTGTTTTAAAACACCGCAAATCTATGCAGGCCCGTAAACGGAGGGGGAAATCAATATGTGACCAGTGCTTTGACTGCAGCATAGTTTGCCCCCGGAACCTGCTGGGCCATGACCTGGAACCCCATAAAATTATGAGACAGCTTTTTATGGGAACCGAAACCTCTTTTAGTTATACGGGAGCTTTTTTATGCTCTCAGTGCGGGCTTTGCGATATGTATGCCTGTCCCCTGGACCTTTCTCCCCGCAGCCTGCTCAAGTCTCATATGGAGGCCCTTTTAGAAAGAGGAATTGATAACCCTCACCGCAGAAAAAATACGGCCGCCCACCCGGAAAAGGAATACAGGAAAGTAAACTCTTCCCGCCTTGCGGCCCGGATCGGGGTAGATAAATATATGAAAGATAAGCCTGTATTTAAAAAAGTTGATATAAAAAATGTTAAAATAAACCTTCTTCAGCATGCCGGAGCGCCTTCTATTCCCCTGGTTAAACCGGGGGAAGAGGTTCAAAAAGGCCAGCTTATAGCTGAAAAACCTGAAGGAGTTTTAGGAGCAGGCATACATGCCAGCTTATCGGGAAGGGTGCAGAAAGTAACTTCTGAAAATATAGAGATAAAAAAAGGGGAGAAAAAATAATATGCATAACGCCATAGGCCTTATAGAACTGAACAGCATAGCCAAGGGCTTTGAGGTTACGGATGCCCTTTTAAAGACAGCCGGCAGCCGTCTTATAGATGCCCATTCGGTATGCCCGGGAAAGTTTATGGTATTGATAGGCGGCACCACGGCAGATGTCCAGTCCTCAATGGAAAAGGGACTGGAACTTAGTGAGGATTCCCTGGTAGACAAACTGATGATTCCAAATATAGACTCCGGGCTTATTCCTGCCATACGGGGCACCTCGGATGTAAAGGAACTTGAGGCCCTGGGGATTGTTGAAACCTTTTCAGCCGCCTCCTGTATAATTGCCGCAGATGCGGCGGCAAAGCAG
>PWQF01000271.1 GCA_003556865.1 Elusimicrobiota bacterium
CCGGCCATTCTTCCCAGTGTTGCCGAAGGAACATTGCGCCAGGACCTGAGGCGCAGGGATTTTACCATAAACGCCATGGCCGTAAAACTGACTCCGCCTGAGGATTTCGGCCTCCTTATAGATTACTTCGGTGGAAAAAAAGACCTGGAGTCGGGAACAATAAGAATTCTTTACCCGCTCAGTTTTGTGGAAGATCCCACAAGGATTTTCAGGACTTTCCGTTTCCGGCAGCGTTTTAAATTTAATATAAGCAGGGAGACGCTGAAGCGTATGAAGATATCTATAAAAATGGATATGCACCTGGGGCTTTCACCGGACAGGGTTAAAGATGAACTGCTGAAGATAATGGATGAAGAAGAACCCCATCTTATTATTGAGAACCTTAACCGGGCCGGCGCGCTGAGCTACATACACCCGGATTTCAGGGTGACTGATAAATGTTTAAAGTGGCTTAAGGCCCTGGCCGGCTCCTGTAACTACGGGGCTATGACTGCGGTGCTCTTTTCCGGTTTAAAGGCGCAGGAGGGAAAAGAGGCTCTGAAAAAATTTAATTTTTCAAAAAAATATATTAAAAGCTATATGCAGCTTAAGAGAAAACTTCCCCGGGCCCGCAGCCTTCTTTCCCGCCCCCTGACTCCCGGGCGGATATATAAGGTAGTTAATTCACTTGACGAAAATATTGTTTTCATATTAATGAATATTTCCGGTAAAAATGTAAAGGAGAAAATAGATTTTTACCGTAAAAAACTGGTTAATATTAAACCTTTTACAGGCGGAAGAGAACTTATACAGATGGGGTATACCCCAGGCCCCGGTATAGCTATTATCCTAAACTCCTTAATAATGGCAAGGCTTAACGAAAAGTTAAAAAAAGCTTCCGGGGAAAGGGAGTTTATAAAAAAACATTTTCCCTTGAGTTGATTTTTATATTAAAAAATTGTTAATAAGTAAAAGATGAATATAAAAAAAACAGTTTTATTATGGGCCGTTATTTTATTTGCCTTCTGCAGCTACTCTTCTGCCTCCGGTAATCACCACCAAATGGGCTGGGGACAGGCAACCCCTTCGGCGGAGTGGGCAGCCAGAAGAGACCATTCAGCCCTGGTATTTAACCAGAGGCTCTGGATTATAGCCGGGACTGAAGAAGTGGGAGCTGCAGGGAAAAACGATGTATTTTATTCCGAAGATGGAAAGGTTTGGTTTGAAGCGGACACGGAAGCTTATTCATTTCCGGCCCGGCGGGAGCATCAGTCCGTGGTCTTTGACGGGAAAATGTGGGTGATAGGGGGGGGGATGGAAAACGATATCTGGTTTTCCACTTCAGGTTTCAAGTGGACGGAGGCTACTTCTTCTGCTTCCTGGCAGGGAAGAAACAGCCATCAGGCTCTGGTCTTTAAGGATAATATCTGGGTTATGGGCGGGGATGACGGCGCTAATAGATTGAATGATGTCTGGAGCTCAACGGACGGCATAAACTGGGTGGAAATAAGCTCCGCAGCCCCCTGGAGCGCCCGGTTCGGCCACCAGGCCCTGGTCCTGAATGATAAGATATGGGTGCTGGGTGGATTTGACAGCCAGGCGGAGTATATGAATGATATCTGGAACTCTCCTGACGGTGAAAACTGGGAAGAAATAAACTCATCCGCCCCCTGGTCTCCCAGGGAAGGGCACAGGGCCCTGGTCTATAATGATATGATCTGGGTTACTGGAGGATTCAGCGAGGGTGAACGGCTCTCGGATGTATGGTATTCCCCTGACGGAATAGAATGGGAAAAGGCGGCCGATAAGATATTCGGACCCAGGGCCTACCACCAGGCCCTTCCGTTCAGGGGGAGCTTATACTTAACGGGAGGGGAAGAAACTGAGGATGATGTCACAAATGATGTATGGGTCTCTTTTTTCCCCCCGGAACTTAATGCTCAGCCGCTGCCGGATAACTCCATAGAGTGGAGCTGGAATACTCCCTCTTTCTGGGAAGAAACGGGGCCGGACAGCCCGGAAGACAGCGGATACAATTTAAGCCTTGAGGGTGAAGATATAACTGTGCCTCCTTTCTCCTGGGACCGCACAGACTGGATTACCGAAGGTTTAGAGCCCCTTAAAGAGTACCGGGCTTCTCTGCAGCTTTTTTTCAGCACCGGTGGACGAAACCATTATTTAAAGCCTGCCCTGGCCTCGGCGGAGACTTTTTCCCCGCCCCCGTGCGAGCCGGATTATTTTCTAAACCCCTCGCTTGAACCGGTAACAGGGGCTACCAGGGTAATTATAAGATGGGAGTCAATGGAAGGGGTGCAGGAGTACAGGATTGAAAGGGACGGGAAGCTCCTGGAGGAGAAATATAAAAATGTAACTATTGATTCTGCAGTTTCGTATCTTGATGAGGGTTTAACCCCCCGCACCCGCTACCTGTACCATATTTTTCCCCTTAACAGTGAAGGAAAATATGATCCAAGCCGCCCCCTTGAGATAAGCCTTATGACTGCAGGGGAAAGAGATTATAAGGCGCAGAGAAGGTTTATAACCCCGGCTAAAAGGGAGGTGAATTTCGGAGAAAATGTTAAGAAGGTGACCATAACCGATATCCGGGGCCGCACCGTGGCCAGTTTAAGCGGAGGGGACCCCTTTATTAAATGGGTCCCGGATGAAGAGGTGAGCGGGAGCCTGGAGAGCGGCCTCTATATATACCAGCTTACCACAAGGGAAGGTAAGATAAAGAACGGGACCATAGTTATAGCAAAGTAGATGAAAATTTTAATTAAACCTGTAGCTCTTTTATTATTTTTTAACTTTTTCTTTTATTCTTATGCCCCGGCAGCTTTTTTAAATCCCTGGCCTTCCAGCAGGGCGGCAGGGAAGGGGGGGGCTTTTATAGCCGGTGCCGATGATTCTTCCGCCGCGGCCTGGAACCCTGCAGGTCTGGCACTTTTAGATAAGGGAGAGGTTCTGGCGGAATATTACCGACCCTTTGCCGGCCTGGAAGGGGTAAATCTCGGGAGCGGATACTTTTCCGCCTCATATCCTATTTCTTCTTTAGGCACCGCGGCTGCCTCATACGGTTATTTTTACGGGGACGGGATATATTATGAGAGTTCTCTCTCCGTAAGCCTGGGGCGCCCCCTTGCCGGGGGAGTCTACGGGGGCGCGGGTATTAAGTACCTTTACAGGAGCTACAGCTGGGGGGATCTGCGTGACCCTATAGTGCTTGAGGGAAATAGCGCGGGGGCAATTACCGCCGACCTGGGTTTTTCCCTTAAAATCGGAACTCAGGCGGGAGCGGGAGCGGTTATAAAAAACTTAATACCTGCGGACCTTGGTCTCAAGGAGGAGGATATAGTTCCTTTTGAGGCCGGGATAGGGGCTTATTACAACCTGGGTGAATACGGGGCGTTTAAGGAAATAATACCCGAGGCGGCTTTAAGGTACAGGGACCAGGGCTGGGGCGGGTTCGGGGATAAGGCTGATCTATCCCTGGGAGCGGAAGCCTGGACGGCGGGCAGGGTCCTGGGAGTGAGACTGGGAGTTAATCAGTATGAAGCGGCAGCAGGCGGGAGCTACCTTGCCTCCATAGGCTTATTATCATTAAGGCTTGACTATACTGCACTTTTTCCTTTCAGCAGTCTTACCGGGCATATGGGACACCACAGGATAACTCTTTCACTTAAGGATTTTTAATTTTAAGGGTTTCCCTTAAAATATTAAAAATTGACATTTAAGGTGAAATTCAGTAAATTTTAGCAGTATGCAGAACTATTTAATATATCAGAATATATTTGCCCCCTTCAGGTTTATGGGAAGTTTATGGCCTTTTGTTGTGGTCCTTTTCTTTTTTTCGGTGATAATGCATGAGGTTGCGCACGGGTATGCCGCACTTAAATGCGGGGATGATACTGCTATGCTTATGGGCAGGCTTACTTTAAATCCGGTTCCGCATATTGATCCTTTAGGAACCATTCTTCTACCCCTGCTGATGATTATTGCCCGGACAGGTATAGTTTTCGGATGGGCAAAACCGGTGCCCATAAACCCTTATAACTTCCATAATCTTAAGGATGGTATGATAAAGGTTTCAATCTCGGGGGTTCTTACCAATTTCTCTATAGCCGCCCTCCTGGCTGCGCTGGTTTATATATTTAATATGCTGGGGCTTCATAATACATCTACCGGTTCAGGCCTGATTATAGTTCTTACCTCCACTGCCTCGGTAAATATAGTCCTGGGGATATTTAACCTTATACCCGTCCCCCCGCTTGACGGCTCTAACCTTTTAAGCGCTCTGCTTCCTCCGCACCTTTCAGATAAGTACGAAAGAATAAAACCCTACGGGTTTTTTATTATTGTTTTCCTGCTATTTACAGGTATTATCTGGTATGTGATAGCTCTTTTCGGCAACCTGTTTTTCAGGCTGCTTTTTATGGGGCTCCCTCTGTAGTGGGAAAAAAAAAGGGGATCATACTTAGCGGAATGAGGCCTACCGGCAGGCTTCACCTGGGAAACTATCTTGGCGCTTTGGAAAACTGGGTTAAGCTTCAGGAAGATTATGAATGCTATTTTGAAATAGCCGACTGGCACGCTCTTATGAGTTCATATAAAAACCCGGGAGAGATAAAGGAAAAGGTTTTTGATATGCTTTGCGTCTGGCTGGCAGTGGGACTTGACCCCTCTAAATGTGTTATGTTCAGACAGTCCGATATTCCCCAGCACCTGGATCTTTTTTTTATTTTTTCTTCTTTAACCCCCCTGGGATGGCTCCAGAGGTGCCCCACTTACAAAGAGGCGCTTGAAAACCTAAAGCAGAGTGAGGATATAAGAAACTACGCTTTCCTAGGCTATCCTGCCCTGCAGGCCGCCGATATAGCCCTTTACCGGGCAACCAAGGTGCCCGTGGGCGTTGATCAGCTGCCCCACCTGGAGCTTACCCGGGAAATAATAAGGCGTTTTAACCACCTTTATAAGACAGATGCCATGGAAGAACCGGAAGCCCTTCTTACCGGGGTGGAAAAGTTGAAAGGGACTGACGGCAGGAAAATGTCTAAAAGCTATAACAATACAATTTATATTACCCAGAGCAGTAAAGAGCTTAGAAAAAAAATAAATTCAATGATTACCGATCCGGGCCGGATTCATGCCACGGATCCGGGAGATCCCGGGGTATGCACGGTTTTTGACTATCACCGTATTTTTTCGCCGGACCGGAAAAAAGAGGTGGAAAAGAAGTGCAGGGGGGCCCAGATGGGGTGCGTGGACTGCAAGAAAATGCTCTACCGGACTCTTTCATCGCTTATATCCCCCATAAGGGAAAAGTATCTTGC
>PWQF01000272.1 GCA_003556865.1 Elusimicrobiota bacterium
ATTATCAATAATAATCGCGCTGATGCTTTATGTCTTCTGGTTTGATATTTTTGGAGGTGCGGGCTGAGCAGGGAAATTAAAATAGCGGACCTTAAGGTGGGAGGAGATAATCCCCCCCGTCTTCAGGCAATGGTTAAGGAAAGCTTTGATAGGGTTCAAGCCTTAGCTTCCGAGGCCCGGGAACTGGTGAGCGCCGGGGCTGAAATGATAAGGTGCGCTGTCCCGGAGGCCTCTTCTGCAAAGAAAGTTTTTCCTTACCTTAAAAACCTGGGGGTGCCATTAATTGCGGACTGCCATTTTAAGAAGGAAACTGTTGAGGCGTCTCTTAAGGCCGGATTTAACAAGATAAGGCTTAATCCGGGGAATATGAGTGAAAAAACCCTTATGGAATCGGTAAAGCTTGCCGCCCGCACCGGCGCGGCCCTCAGGCTGGGGTTTAATACCGGATCCTCTCCCGCCCGGACACCGGAAGAACTGGCCGGGTTTGCCCTTAAATGGGATGAAAAATTAAAAAAAAGCGGTTTTATGAATTTCCTTGTTTCCCTTAAATCTTCTTCTGCTAAATTTACGGTGGAGGCCAACCGGTTTTTTTCAGTTTATTCTGATACTCCCCTTCATATAGGAGTAACCGCTGCCGGGGCCGGAACAGGGGCCATTATCAAGTCGGCGGCAGGAATAGCTTCTCTTTTGATGGACGGGGTAGGAGATACACTTAGGGTTTCCCTCACATCTTCTTCTCTAGAAGAAATTAAGTGCGCCCGGATAATAAGGGATGTTGCCCTGGATAGCGCTTCGGTCCTTAACGTTATTTCCTGCCCCGGGTGTTCAAGGTGCCGTATGGATGTAAAGAGAGTTTCGGGAAAATTCCGCGCCGGTCTCTCGGGTTCAGATATGGAAAAGCCCCTTAATGTGGCCCTGATGGGCTGTGAGGTTAACGGCCCGGGAGAAGCCAAAGAGAGCGATATAGGTGTTTGCGCCACAAAAAAGGGGGCACTGCTTATAAAAAAAGGCAAAATAATAAGGGCCCTGGAGAGGGATGATATAGTTAAAGAACTTATAAGAGAAATGAGGAAAATGTGAAATCAGCAAAACTTTCTGAATATTTTATGCCTACCTTAAGGGAGGATCCCAGGGAAGCGGAAATAGCTTCACACCGGCTTATGGTGAGATCTGCCATGATAAGAAAACTTGCGTCCGGTATTTATGAGTTTCTGCCCCTGGGCTGCAGGGTTTTAAAAAAAGTGGAAAATATCATAAGGCGGGAAATGGAGAAGATAAATGGGCAGGAGATACTTATGAGCGCCCTTCAGCCCCGGGAGCTTTGGGATAGCAGCGGCAGGTGGGACCTTTACGGCCCGGAGCTTCTAAGGCTTAAAGACAGGAAGGAAAGGGATTTCTGCCTGGGCCCCACCCACGAGGAAGTAATAACTTCCCTGGTTGGCGGAGACCTTAAATCCTACCGGCAGCTTCCCCTGGTTTTATATCAGTTTCAGATGAAGTTCAGGGATGAAATTAGGCCCCGTTTCGGTCTTATGAGAGCCCGTGAATTTTATATGAAGGATGCCTACAGTTTTGACCGTAATGAAAAAGAATGCGTTAAATCCTATAAGAAACATGTTGAGGCCTACAGGAAAATTTTTTCGGGGTGCGGGTTGGAATATAAAGTTGTTGAAGCAGCCGCGGGTAATATAGGCGGACATACTTCTCATGAGTTTATGGTCACTTCCAGTTCGGGGGAGGACCGGATAGTTGTATGTGAAAATAAAGGCTGTCCGGTTAAATACAGCGCCAATGTGGAAAAAGCTTCCTACCTCCGCCCTGAACCGGGAGCGCAGGATGAGGGGGAAGTACAACTGCCCCTGGAGGAAATAGATACCCCCGGAATGAAATCCGTAGAAGAGGTATCTGAATTTACAGGTCAGCCCCCCTCTAAATTTATAAAAACGCTGATATATAATTCTGAAAAGGGTCCGGTTGCGGCCCTGATAAGGGGGGACCACGAGTTAAACCTGGAGCACCTCAAAAAATATGCCGGGGTTAGGGAGCTTGAAGCCGCGGATGAGGAAACGGTCAAAGAATTAACCGGTTCTCCTCCCGGGTTTGCGGGTCCGGTTAATATAAAGGTCAGCGGTCTTTTTAAGATGCTTGGGGATAAGTCCCTGAAGGATATTAAAAATGCCCTGAGCGGCGCAAACAAAAAGGATTGTCACCTCAAAAATATTAATTACGGACGCGATTATAGTTTAGCTGATTCAGGCCTTAAGGATTTACGGGTTGTAACTGAAGGGGACGGGTGTCCGGAGTGCGGGGAAACGCTGGTTTTCAAAAGGGGAATAGAAGTGGGTCATACTTTCCTGCTTGGAAATAAATATTCCAGGGCAATGGGAGCAAAGTTTACCGATTCCGACGGCAGGGAAAAGGATATGGTTATGGGGTGCTACGGGATAGGGGTGAGCAGGGTGGTAGCTGCCGCCATTGAGCAGTCTCACGATGAAAAGGGAATAGTATGGCCTCTTCCCTTAGCCCCTTTTCATATTCATATAATACAGATAGGAGAAGAGAATAATCAATACTCTTTAAAGCTTTTCAGGGAACTTTCAGGTGAATATGAAGTACTGCTGGATGACCGGAAAGAGAGTCCGGGCATAAAGTTTAACGATGCTCTCCTTATAGGTTGTCCGGCGGCAATAGTTGTGGGAAGGAAATACAGCCAGGAGGGAAAGGTGGAGATACAGGAAAGAAAGTCCGGTAAAAGTATCAGTGTGCTGGCTTCAGAGGTTAAGGAAAAACTGGACCGGATACTTAAAAAGAATTGAAATATCCTTTAAGCTTGACAAAAGAGACAGCTCTGTATTACTATTTTAGTGGCCGGGCCTTAAAGATTGAGACCTGCCCGGAAAAAGGAGGTGAAGAAAATGTTTAAGAAAACAAGAGAAGGCGGCTTTACCCTGATCGAGCTGATGATAGTTGTAGCAATCATAGGTATACTTGCAGCCGTAGCCATACCCAGGTTTGCGGACCTGGTGTCCAGGGCGCAGGAAGCTGCCACAAAAGGAAGTCTTTCTTCGGTTAGAAGCGCCGTGACAATTTACTACGGCGGAACCGGGGGAGAAATGCCTGACCAGCTCAGTGACCTGGTAGATGAATATATCAGGCAGATTCCCGGGGGCAATATTCCTCAGGCCGCAGGCGGCACGGGAATAACCTGGGAAGTCGGGGACTGGTATGCACGCAATGAAACTACAGATGGATTGGTTGACGCCACTTATACTGACGGAGACGGCTGGGCATACGACAACACATCCATGCATGTCTGGATCCCGGACGATACGCTGGATACAAGCGACGAGCCTTACCACACCTGGTAATAAGGCAGAGTAGAAGTTAGGTAGTTTATGGGCGGGGAAGAGTTTTTGGATTCTTCCCCGCCCTTTTCTTTTTTAAGCAGAATAAGATATAATCCCGCCCTTTAATTAAGATCAATGAAAAAAAAGAGAGAAAAAATAAAGATAGATAAAAGAGTTTTTTTCCTGTTTGCACTTTCTGCGGCGCTCTTCTTCACCCCTTACTTCAAGGATGCCTTTTATGCGCCCAAGGTTGTAGCTGCTATTATCTTTCTTTCTTACCTTATATACAGCCTGGGGGCTGAAAAAATACTCTCCAGCTCCTTGCTCTTCCCCTCCCTTTCCTTTTTAATAACTGCAGCTCTGGTTCTGGCTGCAAGGGGAAAACTTTTATTTGCCGGGGGGAATTACGGCGGGATGGTTTTAGTTCTTTTTATTCTTCTTATAGTTTCCGGTTCATATACGGAGGGAGTAAAAAAAGGATTGCGCTCTGCACTTTGCGTCGCCCTTTTTATTTCAAGCCTTTATGCGGTTATGCAGCAGTATGGACTGGCCGGTGAATTCAGCAGGTTTGCCCGGGAAGGGAGTTCATCCATTATGCCTATTTCCACGGTGGGCAACAGGGTGTACCTGGCCGATTATATAATACTGGCACTTCCCTTTGCCTTTTCATTTTTCAGGGAGAAGAAAATAAAAGGGGGGGTATGCATATTAACGGCCTTATGGGCCCTTTATCTTAGCGGCGCCTCCCGGGCCCTTCCGGGCCTGGCCGCAATTACAGCGGTATATATCTGTTTCCTTAAAGGAAAAAAGAGAAGGTATCTTATTTTTGCCTGGGCCCTTCTTATGGTATCGGGGTTTTTATATTTTTATTTTAATTTTTCAGTACTTTCAAAAAGCTCCCTGCAGCCCCGCTTCCAGGTATGGAGGGTTAGCCGGGAAATCTTCTTGTCCAGTCCCTGGACAGGCAGGGGCGCCGGAACTTTCAGGTATGAGTACCCCCTGTTTCAGGAAAAATTTTTCCGTGAAGAAGAGAATATTTCTTATGCCGCTTATTCTCAGACAAGTTTGCCTCTGAGGGCCCAGTCCCAGCCGGTTCAGATACTTGTAGAGACCGGGGTGGTAGGTTTTCTTTTTATTATTTTTATCTTTTACAGGTGGTATAAAAAATCTGACAGGGACCGGGAATTCGGAATTCCCGCCCTGGCCGGGGTCTCTGCAATACTGATTTCATCTCTTGTAGGGTTTCCTTTTCAGCGGCCTGAAATTATCTTTAGCATGGCTCTTATAATGGGGGTTGCAGTAAAGCCTGCGCCTTTTAAAAAAACAGGTTCGCCGGGACAGGGGCTTATAGGAAAACTGCTTATAGCTCTATGCCTGCTTATGGCATTTATGAAAACAGGCGAGCAGGTATTCTGGGAAAAAGGGAGAAGGGCTTTTAATGATGAGGATTTCAAAAAATCCGCAGCGCTTTTAGAAAAAGCAGAGTTTTTTTCACTGGTCCCGGGTGAAATAATTTTCTTAAGGGCCAGGGCCTGGAACGGTGCCGGTATTTATCATATTGCCCGGGACGAATATTTAACGGCCCTGAATACTTACCGTCACAGCGCCCTGTACTTTAACCTGGCCCTTACTTTTCTCAGAACAGGGCAGTATGATAAGGCTGAAAAATTCCTTCAAAAATCTGTATACACAACTCCAAAATTTGAAAAAGCCTACCGGGTTTTGATAAACTTATATCTTAATACCGGCCGGTTTGAGATGGCAGGAAAATATAAGAAAATGCTAATGGAAGTGAAAGGAAAAAATCAATGATATATTTTCAGGCAGCAGTAGCCTTCCTCCTGGGCCTTATACTGGGCAGTTTTGCAAATGTATGCATATGGCGTCTCCCCCGGGATATTTCCATAGTAAAACCCTCTTCTTTTTGCCCTAAATGTATGGAAAAAATAA
>PWQF01000062.1 GCA_003556865.1 Elusimicrobiota bacterium
ACAAGGCTTGAGTTTAAAGTGGGAAAAGAGAACTTTTCGCCGCCGCCAAAAATAGAGTCGGCAGTAGTATCGATGGTTAAAAAAAATCCTCCTCCGGACCAAAATTTTCTCTGCAGCCTTAAAGCCTGTTTCAGCAGCCGCAGGAAAAAACTTAAAAACTCTATTTCCCGTTTTTTTTCCATACCCTCTTCCCTTGCTGAGGAGATTGTAAGGGAGTGCGGGATTGACCCGGGCAGCAGGGCCCAGGAGCTTGAGCTTAAGGATTTTTATGCTCTTAATACTGAATTTGTAAAAAGAAAGCTTTTTTGATATATTTACAAATTAAAAAAAGGCTTTTGTAAAATCTTTTGTAAAAAAGGAAAGGAAAAACCGGAAATATGAACAGGGAAAAAATAAGTTTCGGGACTGCCGGGTGGAGGGGGATAATAAGCCGGGAATTTACTTTCAGAAATGTAGATATAGTTTCGGCAGCTATCGCTGAATTTTTAATTGAAAAATATCCCCGGGGCGGGATTGAAGTTGCAGTGGGCTATGACAGCAGGTTTCACAGCGAGAATTTTTCAAAATCTGCTGCTTCGGTCCTGGCGGCCAGGGGCATAAAGGTAAGCTACTCCATCCGGGATGTGCCAACCCCTGTCATATCCCACCATATAAGGAACCGGAAACTTAAAGGCGCGGTTAATATAACCGCTTCCCATAACCCCTCCCAATATTCAGGTATAAAGTTTTCTCCTTTTTCCGGAGGCCCCGCCCTTCCGGTAATGACTGAGAAAATAGAAGAAAATATAAGAAAAATACAGGCGGCCGGCAATATAAAAAAGATTCCCTACTCCAGGGCATTGGAAAAGGAGCTGATCACTGAAGAGGATTTTTCTGTTCCTTATCTGGAAAAAATTAAGAGCCTTATAGATATTCCCCTAATAAAAGAAAGGATTACCGCGGTTTATGACCCCATGTTCGGCTCCGGCCGGCATTACCTGGCGCCTCTTCTGGGGGATAGCCTTAAACAGATAAACGGCCGCAGGGATGTTCTTTTCGGGGGAGTCCCTCCCGAGCCTGCCGAAAAATATTTAAAAGAACTGAAAAAACTTGTTCTTCAGGGTGCGGATATAGGCCTGGCCACGGACTGCGACGGCGACCGGTTCGGCATAATTGACAGCAACGGTAAATATATTACAGCTGACAAAATGCTGGGGCTTGCCCTGTATCACCTTTATCAGAAGGGTTTCAGGGGCGCTGCCGTACGCTCGGTGATGACCTCTTCATTTATGGATGCTGTGGGGGATATGCTGGGCGTTGAGGTTATTCAGACACCAGTGGGCTTTAAATATATAGGGGATATTTTTCAGAAAAGGGATCTGATTATAGGAGGGGAGGAGAGCGGGGGGCTTACCATAGGCGGTCACCTCCCTGAAAAAGACGGTATTTTAGCCTGTCTGCTGGCTGCTGAAATTATGGCGGCACATAAAAAACCTCTAACCGGGATCATAGAAGATATACAGAAAGAGACAGGGGTCTTTGAAAGCTCCCGCAAAAATTACCGCTTAAGCAGTGAAAAAGTAAAAGAACTTAAAGAGCAGCTGTCACTTAAAACCCCATCTGACATTGGGGGATACAAAGTAAAAGATACGGTAACCCTGGACGGCTATAAGTTTAATTTTAAACAGAAGAATTCCTGGGCCGGGATACGGTTTTCCGGCACCGAACCTGTGGTAAGACTTTATGTTGAATCTTTTTCCCCTGCAGAAGTAAAAAATATAACCGGGGCTATGGAAAAAGTTTTTAATTTAATTTAAAAAGGTCTTTCTTGATAAAGGCGGGTTAAAGAATTATAATAAACAAAAAGTTGAAAAAGAGAGGAAAAAAAATGAGCGCAATTAAAGAGATTAAGGCAAGAGAGATACTGGATTCCAGGGGAAATCCTACGGTTGAAGTGGATCTTTTAACAGAATCGGGCCATACAGGCAGGGCGGCTGTCCCTTCCGGGGCCTCTACCGGTAAGCTGGAAGCACTTGAGATGAGGGACGGTGATAAAGGCCGGTACGGGGGTAAAGGTGTGAGCAGGGCAGTTGAAAATGTAAAGGAAAAAATAATGCCTGCCCTCAAAGGCATAAAAGTAGACCGCCAGGAAGAGATAGATGAAAAGATGATAGAACTGGACGGCACTGAAAATAAGAAGAGCCTGGGGGCCAACGCAATACTGGGGGTTTCAATGGCGGCGGCCAGGGCAGCGGCCGCGGAGAAAAACCTCTCTCTCTTTAAATACTTAAAAGAAGAAGTGGCCGGTGAGGCCGATTATGCTCCGGGCCGTTACCTGCTGCCTGTTCCTTTAATGAATATTATAAACGGGGGGGAGCATGCCAGTAACAACCTTGAAATACAGGAGTTTATGATGGTTCCGCGGAGCCGGCAGACCTTTTCCGGTAACCTTAGAATGGCAGCCGAGGTTTTTCAGACCCTTAAGTCAATACTTTCAAAGAAGGGAATGACCACCGCGGTGGGGGACGAAGGGGGGTTTGCCCCTTCCCTTGATTCCAACCGGCAGGCCCTGGAACTTATACTTGAGGCGGTGGAGGCAGCCGGGTATGAGAGCGGAAAAGATGTGGCGCTGGCTCTTGACAGCGCGGCCAGCGAGTTTTACCGGGAGGGAAGCTACCGGATAGAAGGTGAGAAAAATTCCGCCCAGCTTATAAGCTACTACTCCTCTCTTATAGAAGAGCTGCCGGTTATCTCAATAGAGGACGGGCTTTCCGAGGACGACTGGGACGGGTGGAAAAAATTTACGGACGAACTGGGCAAAAAAGTACAGATAGTGGGGGATGACCTTTTTGTCACTAACATAAAACAGCTGGGCCGGGGGATTGAAAATGGTATAGCCAATTCAATTTTAATAAAAGTCAACCAGATAGGCTCCCTTACGGAAACATTCCGGACGGTAAAAATGGCAAAGGAAGCAGGTTATACTTCGGTAATATCTCACAGAAGCGGAGAGACAGAAGATACCATAATAGCAGATATTGCCGTAGCCCTGGGCTGCGGCCAGATAAAGACCGGCAGCCTTTCCCGGACCGACAGGGTGGCTAAGTATAACCGGCTTTTAAGGATCCAGGAGGAACTGGGGGCAGATGCAGAAATGGCTTCCTTTGGAGCTTGAGGGGGACCGGCTCTAAATTTTTCTATATACTTGCCGCTTTAGCCCTGGTAATACTGATATTTTCAGGCTCAAACTTAAAGACTATTTTTACCTTGAGGGCGCGCCTAAAGCATTACCGGGAAAAAATAGAAGAGGTGCGTAAAGAGAATAATAAACTGAAAGAGGAGCTGAGGCTTCTAGCCGAAAATCCCGAACATGCCCAATTCCTTGCCCGTAAAAAGCTGGGAATGATTAAAGAAGGCGAAATAAAGTACTATATCATAGAATCAGATAAAGATTAAGGTTTCAGCTCTTCCCGGTTAAGAAAAAAATCAACCCGCTTACCGCTATACCCCCCCCGCAGAAAAGGTAAATTGTTTTAAAGCCGTAAATGCCGGCCAGCAGCCCTATCACCGGGGGTGAGACAAGATAGGCAAAGTCAAATACAATGCTGTATAATGTAATTGCTTCCCCGGCCGGCCTGTCATTCATCTTTTGCATAAGAGAGGGGAGCAGGTTAGAATCAGTAACAGCAAACCCTATACCGTATACAAGTCCCGCGGCCATCAGCCATAAAAAAGAGAACCGGGTTATAAGGAATATGCCTGCCAGTGAAAAAAGGACCCCTGCGCCGATAAGTTTTTTCCGGGGCAGAAGGTCAAATTTCCTTCCTGCCGTAAGTCTCAGTGTAATAGAGGATAAGGCAAAAACAGAAAAATAAAGGGCAAAATTATTTAAATTTTCCCTGGCTGCGGCAATAGGCAGAAAGCTTATTATTCCCGCGTCTGTAAATATAAGAAAAAAGACCAGGGCCAGGACAGATGCAGTTCCGGGGTTCAGAAGCTCTTTTAATCTGAGCCTGCCTGTTTCAGAAATTTTTTCTTTCCCTGTATCTTCTATAAAAAAAGCTAAAATAAGGGAAAAAGCTATTAAAAGAGAGGAGAAAAAAACGGCTGCGTTAAAAGAAAATTCTCTTTCTATCAATGAGCCCAGCAGGGGTGAAAATATAAGGGGGAAAATAAAAACTATGGTATAGATACCGAAAAGTTCTCCCCTCCTGGCGGCGGGGACCATTTTTCCTATCATTATAAGTGAAGAGAAGAAGAAGAAAATCAGCCCGCTTCCCTGAAGAATCCTGGCCAGCATAAGCCCGTAAAAGCCTTCCATAAAAGAATAGGCAAGTGTTCCCCCAAGAGCGGCGGCAAGTCCCAGTAGAATATATCTTCTGGACCCCCGTTTACTTACCATTTTTCCCATTGCCGGCCTGAAAATAAGGGTAAGAAGGGGGGCGCTGCCCATTATAATTCCCGCCCCGGAGGCCGAACCGGTCTTTTCCAGTAAATAAGAAGGGAGTATGGGAACCAGTATATCCCAGGCCCCCTTAAGCAGTATGCCTCCGGCCAGGAGAAGAATAAAATTTTTTTTCTTACTGATACTTCTGTATTAGGCCTACCTGCCGGTTAAACTCTTTTATCTTTTCGTCAAGCTCGCGGTGAATATTAAGCCGGCTTTTAAAGTAATCTCTATCATACCACTGGTCATCAAGTTCCTTTACATCCTTTCCCTGCTGCTCCACCCAGGTAAAGTATTTAAGGTTATGCATCCTTTTTTTCTGGTAATATGAGAGTTCAAGCATATGGTCCGGGCCTGCTCCTTCCAGGTAGCGGTGGTAGTCTACGGCTGCCTGGCGGGAGGTGTACTCCCCCCTGGATTTTCTCAGTTCGCTTAACCTGGAACCGTAAAGCTCCATTGAATCGGTGGCCACCGTTAAAAGAACATCCTGCCGGTTCATTTCATAATACTTAGCCATTTTAATGCAGCCCAGTATATTGGCTATTGCTGAAATACCCAGCAGGTTAAGCTCTTTAACTGTTTCAGGGGGGACGCCCCCTTCCCGGGAAAGAAACTCTTTTCCTGCCGGTTCATTAAAGAGCCTGGCCAGGCATATGCAAGCCTCATCGTCTATTCCTGCAACCATATCCGTACTCTTAATATTATGGACCCAGGGAATATGCTTATCCCCTATCCCTTCTATCCTGTGGTCTCCGTAACCGTTAAGGAGAAGGGTGGGGCACTGCAGGGCCTCCCCCGCCCCCAGCTTTGCCAGGGGGTATTTTTCCTTAATAAAATCTGCAGAGGATAGGGTTCC
>PWQF01000031.1 GCA_003556865.1 Elusimicrobiota bacterium
CAGTCTCCAGCTCCTCGGAACTGTAGGTCTCTGAAACGGCAGTAAAAGCAGCCATTTTTTTTAAAGAGGAATCCTTCAGAAGATAAAGCAGAAAGGTGCTGTCCACTCCGCCGGAATAGGCAAGGGCCGCGCTTTTAAGGGAAGAAAGATAATTAAGAGTCTCTCTTATTTTTTCCTTAAGTTCCGCCGCCACTTAATTTTTTCACCTTTTATGCGTCAGCAGCAGGGAAACTTTACCCTTGAATATGCGGGATAACCTTTTATTTTATCTCTGCCGCAGAGCCCTTCAAGTTCTATAAGAAAACCTATTCCCGCAATATCCGCCTTTACCTTGGTTAAAAGTTCTACCGCCGCTTTCGTAGTCCCCCCGGTTGCCAGTAAATCATCAACTATAATAACCTTTTCCCCCTCCTTAACCGAATCCCTGTGCATTTCCAGTATGTCTTCACCGTATTCAAGCTGGTATTTCACCCTTATGGTAGAGGCGGGAAGCTTGCCCTGTTTTCTTACCAGGACCAGTCCGGCATCAAGGGCCAAAGCCAGGGGCGCGGCAAAAATAAACCCCCTGGACTCAACAGCCACCACCTTCTCAACCTCTTTATCCTTAAAAACAGATACAAGCCAGTCTACCGCTCCCTTAAAAGCTTCCGGCTCCTTAATCAGGGTAGTAATATCTTTAAACTGTATTCCCTTTTTAGGAAAATCCGGAATATTCCTTATATATTTCTCAAGATCCATCTGTTTCCTCCCTGTCAAGTTCCACTGCAGCTTTTTTAAGTTTTCTCATAGCCTTATTCTGAATCTGCCGGACCCGTTCCCTGGATATGTTAAGCTTATCCCCCACATCCTGAAGCGTATGGGGATGGGAGGTACCCACCCCGAAGCGGTACATAATAACCTTTCTTTCCCTTTCCGAAACCGATTCAAGAAGCTCTTCTATCTGCTGGTGCATACCCACAAGCCCCATTGCATCTTCAGGATCATAGTGTTCCGAAGCAGCCAGCGTGGCCTTTAAGGGTATATCTATTTCATTTGAAATGGGAGCGTCCAGCGAAGGGATTTCGCTGAAAATCTTTATATAATGCTGGAACTTCCTGATCTCTTTCTGGGTAAACCCTGTCTCTTTTGCAAGCTCTTTCGGATCCGGGCTCTTACCGGTAGTCTTTGAAATCTTATCCCAGGCCCTTATAATTTTCTGAAAATTATGATAGATGTAAACAGGTATATGTATGGCCCGTGTATGATCCAGCACCGAGCGGCTTATATATTCTTTTATCCAGTCATAAGCATATGTTGAAAATTTGGTCCCCCGGTCAGGATCATATTTATTGGAGGCGGCAATAAGCCCCATATTACCTGCCTCTATAAGGTCATTAAGCTCTACCCCGGGCCGGTTATATTTTTTGGCCACGCTTATTACCAGTCTTAAATTGCCTTTTATCAGCCTTTCCTTCACCTTTTCATCCCCCTGCCTGAGGCGCTCTTTTATTTCCTTCATCTCCTCCTTGGGGATTGTGGGGATTTTTGCAACTTCCTTTAAATAAAGTTTTATTGAATCCATTCTTTCCATCTTATTTTTAAATAAATTATACCTCTTAAATTAAAAAACACTCTTTACTCAGGGCAGCATATGAAGAGGATTTTTAGCTTTATCCTCATACCTTATCTCAAAATAAAGGCGGGGGGAGCCAACCCGCCCGCTGCTGCCGCTTTCGGCTATTATATCGCCTTTATTCACCGCCTGCCCTTCGTTTACGAAAATAATACTGTTATGGGCATATACACTGCAATAACTGTCCGGATGCTCAATTATTACTGTCTTTCCGTAAGACCTGAATTCTTCGCTTACAAAAAGCACCCTTCCCCCTTCGGCGGCCATAACCGGGGTGCCGGGGGGGGTCTGAATTCCTATGCCCAGGCTCCTCTTGCCTCCCCTCTGCCCGAATTTATCTATGATTTCTCCCCTTACCGGCCATATAAAACCGGGTGTCCGGCTTCGGGTAGAAACTGCTTCCCTGTATCTGCGGGCCCCGGGTATATAAATATTCTGCCCGGCCTTTATCCTGTCCGGATCATCAAGATGCCTCTTATTGGCCCTTACAATTTTTTCGGGCTCTATCCTATAGGCCCTTGAGATACTCCAGAGGGTCTCACCTTCCGAAGCCCTGTGGTATATCCCGGGACCCATATAGGTGCAGCCCTGGACAAAAAGATAAGCGCCGGTTAAAAGAGCGATAAAAAGCTTTACTGATTTTGGCACTGTATATTTAACTTAAACTTAAAGAGAACTTTTTAATACCTGACCGTAAAATCCTTAAACTCTTCTCCGGCCGGATAAGTCCAGTCTGCCTTGACTCCCCTCACCTCCGCCGCCGGAGGCCCCTCTTTTACGGCCTCTATAAACTTTTTCAGATTTAATTTTTCCCCGCAGGCAACAATCTCTACTTTACCAGAGGGCAGATTCTTAACATAACCCTTCAGTCCCGTCCGGGAAGCAGCCTTTACCGTAAAATAACGGAAGCCCACCATCTGAACCCTGCCGGAAACAGTTAACTTTACCTTATTAATCTTTCCAACCATATTCCCCCTTAAGGGGCACAAACCTGCATCCCCCCCCGGAAATATTTTTTATGCCGCCGCCCTCTCTAAGATAAACCATAAGTTCCTGAAGATCCTTCCCGCCTACCGGAATAACCAGCCTTCCGCCATCTGCCAGCTGACTTAAAAGAGGCTCAGGCGGAGAGGGAGCAGCCGCTGTTACTATAACCGCATCATAGGGTCCGTTTTCCGGCCAGCCCCGGCTGCCGTCCCCCACGCATAGCTTTATATCATTAATATTTAATTTTTTCAACAGTTTTGCTGCTTTACGGGCAAGTTCTTTATTCCTCTCTATGCTGTAAACCCTGCAGCCCATAAAAGCAAGTATTGCCGTCTGATAAGCCGACCCCGTGCCCACTTCAAGGACTTTCTCCCCGGGCTTAATATCCGCAAGGGAGGTCATAAGAGCCACGATATAGGGCTGTGATATTGTCTGCCCCTCACCGATTGGAAGAGGCCGGTCTTCATAGGCATTTTCCTTAAGGCGGGAGGGCACAAACCTGTGCCTGGGCACCAGGTAAAAAGCCTTAAGAAGATTTTCATTTTTTATACCCCTGGCCCGTATCTGATGCTCTACCATATTTTTTCGTTCCCGGATTCTGCTCATTAAAGCTGCGCGGTCCTTTTACATACTTGTGATATCGTCCCGGAGCTCGCTCTCGTCGCCCACCCCCTGGTGGTCGGAAAAGAACTCTCCCTGCACCGGCCCTTCCCTGCCGGGATCCTCTATATCCCGGTCATATTTTTCAGGAAGATAAACTCTGACCACTTCATATTTCAAAGGAATATCCCTTATATACCTGTTCCCGTCCCTGGCGCAGAAACCGCCTTTTTCGCCGTCCGTAATGCTTAATGCCTTAACATTATCATTATCCCTGAGGTCATCAATATTTTCAAACTCCATAAACTGCTGCTGAAGCCGCACATCGTTCCTGCTGACAAGCACCTTCACATCACTGTAATCCTTATATTTTTTCTGAAGCTCCTTTTCAATCATCTCTTTGGAAACCATCTGGTTCACTTCCCCCACATTATGAAAAAAACTTTCCTGTTCCATTGCCTTCAGGTAGGGCATTTCCCTTCTTAAAAGAAGTTTGCGCCACTCGCGGCCAAGGCGCCCCCTTTTACCTGTCTCCTTGCTCCAGGAAGGAACTTTATGGTGGAGCGCAAAATCTGTTACCGCCTTAAACTTCCCCAGATTTTTTATGGGGTTTCCCAGCCTCAACTGTTTTAAGACGTCAGGCAGGAGCTTGCCGAAGGCCAGGTCGTAAAGTTCATTTTTTTCGTAAAGATAAACATGGCGGAACATATTAAACCTTGTCTGCAGAAAAGTCCTGAAGGCGGGCAGCGCCTTTTTCTTGAGGCTTAAACCGTTTCCGGTTATAATTGTGCTGTCCAGAAGATTACGGTAATTTATTTTACCGAACTCCCTGGTTCCGCAAAAATACTGGTCCCTCAGCAGAAAATCCATGGCATCGGCGGAATATATGCCCATCATTACCTTGGCGAAAATCTGTTCCCATAATTTATAATTTTTAAATTCAGTGGGCATTTTAATAAACTTGCTTACCTGCCCCGGAGAAATCTTCTGTTTAAAAGGTCCGTGGGGGGACCTTCTTATTTTTCCTATAATATCTCCCAGTTCTTTTTCGATAACTGCAGATGAGATATCCTCGTGGGTTTTTCCGTAAAGGGGATGGGTATATACTGTATCCAGGAGATGTCCGAAAGGACCGTGGCCTATGTCGTGAAGAAGACCGGCCAGGCGAAAGACCTCCTCAACGTAATTTCGTTCGGGCGGAATCTCTTCATCAGGAAAAGCCTGCCGGAACATAGGGTAAAGCCTCCAGGCCATTTCCCCGGCCATATGCATAACCCCCAGGGAATGCTGGAACCTCACGTGAACAGCATTGGGATATATAAGCCAGGCAGACTGGAGCTGAAAGACCTGTCTCAGCCTTTGGACCCATTCAGAGTCAATAAGATCCCTTTCTGTCAGCTCTCCTTTCTTTTGGGGAAGGGTAAAATATATATAGTCATGTATGACGTCTCTTATTGTACCCAGTCCGGAACTCATTCAGGCCCCTATTTTTCCCGCAATCTCCTTTACGGCAGGGGCCATATCGGTCTTTTCCCACGGAAATTTATCTCTTCCGAAATGACCGTAACAGGCTGTTTCCCTGTATATGGGCCGCCACAGGTCAAGCGATTTTATTATACCGGAGGGTGAAAGATCAAAAACTTCACTTACAATATTTTCAATCTCATTGTCCGGCATAGTACCCGTCCCCTCGGTATCAACAGTTATATTCATAGGGTCTTTTACCCCTATCGCATACGCTATATGCACACTGCACCTGGAGGCAATCCCCGCGGCCACTATGTTTTTAGCAACATAACGGGCGGCATAGGTAGCGCTGCGGTCAACCTTGGTGGGATCCTTTCCGGAAAAGGCCCCTCCCCCGTGAGGAGCCATACCCCCGTAAGTATCCACTATTATTTTTCTCCCCGTCATTCCGGTATCACTCTGAGGCCCTCCGAAAACAAATTTTCCGGTTGGATTTACCAGGTAACGGGTCTTTTCATTTAGGTACCTGGCGGGCACTACCGGCTTTACCACCTTCTGTATTAACTCATCCCTGAAATCATCTTTAATCTTTTTACC